>JBGVFV010000098.1:0-27012 GCA_045121295.1 Candidatus Pelethenecus sp. | reverse complement strand
AAATGAAACAGACTACAGTGCTTACTACGATTATAACATCTAAAAAGATGATATAAAAGTTATGTTGTACTCATAACTATAAACAAACCTTATTAAGGAAGGAGAAAGTATAATTTTAAGTACAATTTAATTATACTAGGGTAAGATACTTATGAAAATCTTAAATAAAATTGCTAGAAGTATTGTATATCATTGTACTGAGAAGCCGACTCACTATGTTCATGTTGACAATCCTAAAACATTTCAAGAGTATAGACAAGTCCAATATAACAATTGGTGTAAGGCAAAAGGTGTATATAATGGTTCATATTTACCTAAAAATCCAAATACTTTAAATCATAAAGGTTGGATAGATATAACTTCTAGTAAAAACAAAAGTGGTAAAAAACATTATATGAGAAAATCATCTGGTCAAATTGTAAGATTTGATCCTGAAAATGATACACAAATTGATCATTATCATTGGTCTAATCCTATGCCTACAAAAGTAGGTCATAAAATAACTACAGAATATCTAGATAGATATGGTAGACCTTGTACAAAAAATGATGATCAACATCATTTAGCACCACTTGATAGAGATTGTCCACCAAAAGCAAGAAAGAGGTAATAAAAATGAAAAAACAAAATTTGCTATTTGAATTACATGAATCAGAATTCATAGGTTTTACTATTAAGAAAAGTGATCTTATTTTTAGGGTTGCTATTAATTGTGGAGTAGAAGAAAAATTGGGTGTCGAATCAGGATTTTCAGAAAAATTTTATTTATACGATGTAATTTGTCATAAATATAATATGATTGAAAGTAATTACAGTGATAATTTAGACTTATTTTTAAAAGACATATCATGTTTTAAAATAGTTGAAGATAAATATCTACTATCAATAAACGTTAATTTCATTGAAAGTGTTGATTTTCTTTTTGATTGTGAAAGCATTGAATGGCTGCCAATTAAAATAGTAACATACAGTGAATTAGAAAAAATAGAATAAAAAGATATAAGTTATGCTAATCTAAAAACATTAAAGTGTATTTATATTGTTTATATTGTTTAGATGTTTAGAGGTTAAGATTTTATAAGAGAAGAAATGAGAGAAAAAATGTTATGATTAGTAAATTTGGAAAATGCATTAGAAGTATAAGAGAACAAGAAAATGATTCATTAAGACAAATGGCTATTAAATTAGGCATATCAGCTGCCTTCTTATCAGCTATGGAAGTAGGAAGAAAACCTATTCCTGTTGAATATGTTGAAAAAATAAAAAGTATATATAATTTGACTGAAGAACAAGAAGTTGAATTAGAAAATAGTATTTATGAAACAAATGAAAGAGTTCCAATTGAACTTGCAGCTATGAATGAAGCTCAAAAAGATATCTCTTTAATGTTTGCTAGAAAAATTAAAACTGCTGATGAAGAATTGTTAAGAAAGTTAAAGGAAGCATTATTAGATGAAGAAAACTAATCCGTTAAAAATTGTGGAAATTGAAAATTATGCAAATAACTTAAGAAGAGAATTGGATATCTCATCTAATTCTCCTTTTCCCGTTTTAAAAGTAATAGAACAATTTCACAACGACGGATTACTTACAATTCAATATTTAGAGGATGATCATTTTATTTTTGAAGATGATACACCCGCAAAATATAATCCTTCTGAAAACTTTATATATGTTAAAGAATCAGTATTAGAGGAATTAGAAAATCACGAGTATAGAGCTAATTTCACATTAGCACATGAATTATTTCATTATTTTCAATGTCAAGTATTGGGGTTTGAATTCGAAGAAGTAGAAAATTGCCCAAAATATGTTGATCCAGAATGGCAGGCAGATGAATTTGCTGCTCAATTATTAGTTCCAACAAAATATATTGTCGGAGATTGTGATACTCGATTGATTGCTGATATATTTAATGTGTCAGAATCATGTGTTGTTACTAGAAAGTTGTATTATAAAAGAAGATTAAATAGAAAGAAGGCGAAATTATCGAAATAATATTTGAAATGTTTAGTATTATATTTACAGTTATTGGACAAGCACTTATAACAATCATTAAGCTTGTACCAATGTTTTTAGAATTAAAGAATTTACCAATTGATATTACATCTATTGCATTGGGTTTACCAGCTATAGTTGTATCATTGGTAATTATGTTAATTAAAAATATAAAATTTGTAAAATAGTTATTTGCTATGAAGGGAGAGAAGTTTATGACGAAAAGAATTTATATAAGTGCAGATTATGCAAACGAAGATGGAGATCTAAATGTTGTTTCTGTATTAAATCAATGGGCAAAAGATAATTATCATATTCTTGACTTTACTGATATGGCAAAAGTGATTTCTGGAAGTGTAGCGAATAATAATCCAGATTGTAGGCCATGTGATTTAAAGCAAGAATTTAATAAACAAATCAATCTATCATCTATAGTTGTATTTGTCGTAGGTGATAAAACTGCTAAAAGAATTTCTGGTAGTAATTGTCAAAGAAATATTCTAGGAAAATATTGTAATTGTACTCCATACAAACAGAATTCTAACGGTGTAAAATATTGTAAGGTTGAATCAACCTGCAGTGTTGGTCCATTAGATGATTTTGGTAATATAAATTCATATTCTTATTTAAGACACGAATTTGAACAAGCTAAGAAAAAGAATAAGAAAATAGTTATTCTTTATAATTCTTCAAGATATGAAGAATCATGGCTTCCATCATATATGAAAGGGTATGAAGAATGTGCATTCCCTTTTTGGAAAGATAAGCAATTAGGTAATGCAAATTATTCCCAAGTTAAAAAGGCGTTAGGATATGAATAGATTTTGGAGGAATATGACAATTTCAACAGGAATAATATCTTTTGTTTTTATGTTTCTTGGAGATTGGTTTTGGAATGATATTATTGATTATGGATTAGAACAATATTATAACGGAGTAATCAATCGTTCTATTTTCTATATCGCCGTAATTATCGGTGTATCACTTTTCTTTGTATTATTTGAAAACGTTATATGGTATAGAAAAATTAATTTTAATGGATATAAAGTTGAAATTCGTTATGGAGATTTATTGAAGACTCATAGGGGATATCCTGTTATTAACTTTGATGAATGTTATTCTACAAAAGTAGGTGAAGATACAGGAGATATTAAACCTAGTTCGATATGTGGTCAGTATTTGTTAGAATATCCTATTTCTGATATTAATGCATTATTAAATGCTGCAAATATAAAACCAGAAAGAAAAAGGTCAGAATATAACAAAAATGCGTGCTATAAGCCAGGCACAATTTTGAAAAGGAATAATCATTTATTAATGGCTTTCGCTAAGCTTGATTCAAAGGGGAACGCTCAATTCTTTACCCGAGAAGATTATATGAATTGCCTAGATTATTTTTGGGAGCAACTTTATAGTATTCATGGTGATTCAAATGTTTGTATTCCTATCTTAGGTACTGGAAGGACAAAAATAGGCGATTCCCAATTGTCTAGACAAGAAGTGTTAGATTTATTATTATTCTCATACTTAATAAGTAGTTACAAATTACAAAAAAATTATAAGTTGGTTATTTATTGTAGAAGAAAAGATGACATTAAATTATTCAAGATTTTTAAAACAAAATATTTCATTACATAGAAATGACAATTTAATTTTTTCAAAATAAATAATGAAGGTTATTAATATCTTAGTAATGATGGATATCTACTTTCTGTAATAAATGCGCATTCATTGAAATTGTTTGCTGTTTACAAAGAAAGAATTAGTTAATACTTTGTATTAAATTTAGTTTTAAAACAAATAGAGAACATATCAACATAAAATAAGGAACAAACAAGGAACAGAAACATTGATTTTTGTTCCTTATTTTGTTATAATATAAGTGGAGTTGATAGAATGAAATTAAAGTTTGATTATACAAAAGATTTAGTTAATTATTTATTAAAAATTGAAAAATACAAGACTGCTTTAGATTATTTGTTTTTACCTACAAGAGAAAAACAAAAACTAATGTATGAAGCAAAATTAAAGAAAACTCATTTCTCTACAAGTATTGAAGGTAATGTATTATCTTATAATCAAGTGGAAAAGGTTATATCTAACAAACAAGATACAAAACGTTTAACAGCTGAACAAGAGGTGCAAAATTATTGGGATGCTTTAACTTTTTTAGAAGAAGAAAATAAAAAAAATACGAAGATAGATCAGGAATTTATTTTAAGATTACATGATATCATCCAAAAAAATGGAAAACTTGTAAGAATTCCTTTTAGAGGTCAAACTCCTCCAGGAGTGTTATTTGCTGTATATGACTCAATTAGTAAGCAAGCTGAATATATTCCACCTGAATATATTGATATAGAACCATTAATTAATGAGTTAATAGACTGGTATTATAATAATCAAGATTTACCAGCTCCTATTTTATCAGCAATTATTCATTATGCTTTAGTAACTATTCACCCATTTAAAGATGGAAATGGTAGAACTTCTAGAGCATTAGCTACATATGTTTTGATGCAACATGATTATGACTTTAAAGGATTTAATTCATTTGAAGAATATTATATGTCAGATTTAAATGGATATTATAAATCTATTCAAATGGGATTACCTGCATTATTTTATATGGGAAGAGAAAATCCTCCACATTTAGAAATATGGATTGAGTATTTCTGTAAGATAATGTCTTTAAATGCAGAAAAGGTATATGAACAAGCTTTAGAAGCATCAAAAAAGGAATCTAATGAATTATTAAAAGGATTAAATAAAAAGGATTTAACATTATTAAGATATTGTTTAGAAAATGGTTTAAAAATAATAAAAAATAGTGAACTTGCAAATCTTTTCGGTGTTACTCCAAGAGCAATATCTAAGTGGATGAATGATTGGGTAGAAAAGGGTATACTAGTGCCCAATTCTGGAACTACTAGAATAACTAGTTACAAACTAGCATATGACTATGAGAGTCTTAAAATCTCTGATTTGGGATTTACAGAGTGATAGATAAATTAGAATTTACTGATTAGTTTAAAAAAATATTCATTCAATTTCAAATTGAATTTAACTAAATTATCAATTTATTGTTTAGTTTATTGACAGTTGATATAATTATAGTGTAATCTTACAAAAATATATAAGAATGGAGTTTGCACTATGGATATTAAGTCAATTGGACTATTTATAAAAACAATTAGAAAGTCAAAAAACATTACACAAAAAGAATTAGCTGAAAAATTAAATATATCTTTTCAAGCAGTTTCAAGATGGGAAAATGGGGATGCATTACCTGATACTTTATTGCTTTTAGATTTATCAAAATGCTTAGGTGTTAGTGTAGATTTAATTCTTAACGCTGGTAACCAAGTGCGAGAATTTAAACAAATGGAAAAATTTAATGTTTTAGATGTACCTAAAGGATTTGAAGCGATTGAAAATGTAAAAAAATATTTCGGAGAAAAAAGTTTATTTTATATTGGGATGATTCAAGGAATAAGTA
The DNA here is from genome assembly GCA_045121295.1 of Candidatus Pelethenecus sp. Taxonomy (GTDB): domain Bacteria; phylum Bacillota_I; class Bacilli_A; order Acholeplasmatales; family Anaeroplasmataceae; genus Pelethenecus. The sequence goes on along the minus strand of JBGVFV010000098.1, from coordinate 21,515 downwards.
AAATAATGAACTTTGATTTCGAAGAAGCGTTAGAAAAAAACAAAAAAATATTATATTTAGAAGTAATTATTTCTGCTGTCAACTTAGGTTATTATGTAGATAAAGAAGAAGTTGAAGAATTATTCAAAGATAATTATAAATCATATGAAAAAATCAAAGCATATGACAATGAATATTGGAAAAAAGTTAACGAGCACAATTTAACTAAAAGTATTAATTAATAATTATATTGATGAAAGATAAATTCCTATTAATCGAGCAGCAGTTGACATCTACAGTTCAAAATTAGTGCAAGGGGTATACCGTTGAGACGGTTACGACTTTAGTAAGACTAAAAAAGTGAATATAAAATGAAATAAAGACATAATAATTTTTCAAAATATATTTTTGGATATAACTGTATACAAAATCTTTTAAATAATATTATGGTTAATCGATAGGATTGAAAAAATGATATATTATATTATATAATTAAGTGTAAATTAATAATAAGGTGATGTTGTATAATATGAAAAAAATAGATTTGTCAATATATAAAGAATATAAGCAATATTTTATTTTTTATGATATTGAAATAAAAAAAGAAAATAATAATAAAGAAGAATTTCTTGAAAGTAAAAAAATAGCTCCTAGTTCATATAGAAGAGCTAAAAATTCAGGAAATAAAATAGGAAAAGAAATCCTTGAAAAATTAAACTATGAATTTTCATTCAATATGATTAATGATGAAATAATTGATGAATTAGAATGTAAGCTTAATGAAATATATTATGATTTTTATTATAAAAAAAATCATGTATATGAAGACAGTTTTAAATGGATTGATGAACAATTAAAAAATAGTTATATAATCTATCCTGTTTTGTTAGTTTTTAAATTATTCATGTTGATTTCTATGGATAGTTCTCCAGATAAAATAATGATAGAATACAAAAAAATATATGAAGATGTAAGAAAATACACAAAATTTTTTAATGAGGATATCTTGGATATATACGAAATTATAGATATATTTTTCCAAGATGAAATTGATGATGAATATTTATCAAGAAAATATAGCAATGAATTATCGTGTTATACATTATCATGGAAATGCTTAAGAAAAAGAAAATATATAGAAGCAATATACTTTGCTGAAAAAATTAAAAATAAATTTATATTAGAAGAAAATATAAAAAGAGTGTTTTACATTAATTTAAATTTGATGTCAGCATACAATAATATTGGAAGATATGAGGATTGTTATTTTTTGGCAAAAAAGCAAATGTTAGCTTTAGAGGCTTACAAATATTATGATTTTGAATACAAAATCGCACAAAAACATTACATTATAGCATGTTTAGGTTTAGGATACTATTCTGAAATAATAAATTTATTAGAGTTAAGACAAAATTTTAATAAAACAGAATTATGGAGCTTATTATTTTCGAAATATAAAATTTCAAAAAAAGATTATGAAGAATTATTAACCTTATTACTTGCATCAAAGGATTGTACTGATAGTGATTCTGAGTATTTAACTTTAATGGATAATATTATAAGGAAAAAAGATAAGAATTTATTAGAAACATTAACAAATGATAATGTAAATAAGTGTCTGATAAAAATTATTAAAAAAATGTAATTCCACATTTCGACACATTGTAGCAAAAAAACGTTCTAAATACAGAATGTTTTTTTTAATTTTCTAAAAAAAAAAAAAAAAAAAACGTTCAACAAAGTGAAAGAAGCACGTGTTGACATATATTTTTATGTAGTATATAATTTATATGAACTTAAGTTAAATTTATGGGTACTTATAAAAATTAATCCAAGGAGGAAATGATGAAAAAAGTAGTAACTAGCTTGCTATTAGTTTTTGCTTTATTTTTCATATTTTCAAATAATGTATTATCTGTTGATGCACAAGAAAAATGTGATGAATGTACATTAGTAGAAAAGTGTGAAAAACATAGTGGTGATAACGAAGAGAATCAAGATTCGTCATACAGTATTAATAGCAATGAGAGAAAAGGTGGTTTAATCGTTAGAGATGAAAACGACGAAGGTGAAACCGCTTGTGGAATTGATCACGATGAAAAGAGTGCTTATTAATTTATTGAGTTCTTTTTACGTTGGATTTAAAATTAGAAATAAAAAATCTGATTCTTGAAATTAATGATAATTTGAACTATTTATAGTCATTTTAAAATAATTAAATTATGTGGAGGAAAAATAATGAAAAAAGAATCTATATTTATTACATTTATATGTTTTTGTTTGGTATATTTAGATATTGCGATTAGATTAATTTATAATACAATAGGTAAGGAAAGTGCTGCTTTTTCTTTTCATTGGACTATATTATTACTCATAATGGCAGTATTATATTTAATTTGTGTGTCAAATGAATCTTTAATTTATCATGTTATTGTATTATTTATAGTATTGATTATGTTTGGAATATGCATTATTTCTTTAATTATTGAAAAAATAAATTTTGAATATGTTATTTCAAAGCTTAGATTAATACATCATATTTCAGAAATGTTGTTATTTATCCCCATAATTTATTTTCAATTTAAAAAAATTATTAAAATGTATAATAATGAAATTTAGAAAGGATATTATTTTTGAAATGAAAAAAATATTAATGTTTATTTTTACTGGTTTTGCGTTATTAGGTTTAAATCTTTCAATTTATGCGCATGAAAATAATTATAATGTCAATTATTATCTAGGCGACTATGACGGTGAAATATTAAAGTTTAATAATATAGAAAAAGAAATAAATATAGAACAAAAAAGTATATATAAAATCGAAGGGTATTATACTTATACATTTTATATGATGAATCCTTTAGATTTAAATAATGGTACTGTAAATTTATATGAAGTCAAATTTATTCCAAAAGAAGCCAATTATAAAACTCAAGGAAATATTCAATTAAATAAATCACATTTGATGGAAGTTATTTTCATTAATGAAGATGAAATGTCCATTGTATATGTTTCATTACAGCAAAATTTATTTGCTGAAATAGAAAATTTATCAATTAATATAGATTTGAGAAGTGAACACGAATTAGAATCATGTTTAAAAGAATCTTTAGGAATTGAATTTTATTACAAATCAAAAATAAATACATCTTCTAACAACGCTAGCACTTATGCTTTTGGTGATTCTAATTTTACTCCAACTATAGATGATGGTTTGGGTGGAAGTTCAAGTAATTACGTTAGTCATAGTGTTAATGGAGATTATTCTGAAACATTACAATCTATAACTTCGTCTGATGCCATGTTAGATCAATATTGTCAAAGTTCATTATATAGAATGGGAAATTCTTTTGACGTATCAGATAAAGAAGGAATAACAGATAATCAAATAGTTTATCTAATTCCTAAGGATTATTTTAGAAATACAGGCGTTTGGACTTATGTAGGTACAGAATATGGATTTTATATTAATACAATTCAAGATTATGGCAATGATACTATTTCAAAATTTATTATTTTTGATATAGAAACACAGAAAAAAAGTATTGGTAAAAATGGAATTATTAGTGTAAAACCACTTCTAAATGGAAATGCAAATTATCAATATGAATTTGATTTAGTTACTTGTGAAGGGTATAATTGCAATAATTTAGCTTTATCTAACATTAAAGTATCAGTAGATTTGAAAAATCAAAATGAATTAAATATAGGTGATGCAGGATATACATCTAGCAATGATTATGGCTATGTTATAAGCTCTTTTAGTATCGCAGGAAAGGGATGCCCTAGTAACAGAAATGAACAAATAAATTTAAGTTATGTAAAGTATGGTGCAAGAGCATTAAAAAATATTCCTAAATATGGTATTTTTATTAATTTGGCAATTCAAGGAGCATTAAATGTGTATGAGAATGCTTATAATTCTAACATATTAAATAAATATGATAATTTTATCATAGATGAAGACGGGTGTTTTAATACAAATTTATTTAATATCAATCCATTTACAGATCTTGATTTGATGGCTCAAAATTATGGTAATTTAGTTAAAGGTATTGAAGCGGAATTGACTTCTGACAATACGGATGGTTCTATAGATGAAAGTGAACCGTTGCTATATAAAGTAGAAAAAGATAATTATTTTAAATTTGAATATAATTGCATTAAACGAAATACCGATGTAAATTGGGATGCTACTATTACAAATTTTATTAAATTGGATATTGTTGAAGATAATTCTGGTAATTTCATATTTCCATACGGTTCAGTAGATTTCATGAAAACAGCTTCTGGTGGTTGGTCTGATAGTTATAATGATCGACCAACACAAAAAACTACGACAATTTCGCCTGATAACATATATTATGCTGAATTTTGGCAAAATAGTTATCAAGAATTTTTATTTACACCTCAAAGAACTGGAAATTATGTTTTTGAAACATTTGGTACTGATACAGACACAATTATAGAATTATGTGCTGATGGCTCGTCTAATGTTACAACTGCTGATGATGGAGGTTCATATTTAAACAATAATGGATCGCGTTTTTGTTCTAAATTATCAATTAATTTACAGGCTAATACTTTATATAGAATAAAAGTTAAAGGTTATAGAGATACTTATGGAACATGTAATTTTTTTGTTAGACGTCAAGAAAGTAATATATCAGAAATAACTACTAATTATACAGGATACACTTCTTATACATATTATGAAAATGCGATTTGGCAAACATTTACTCCAACAAGAACGGATTATTATAAGATTACTAATATATCTTCAAATTCTATTGATACTTGTATTGAAGTTTATGATGGTAATTTTTCAAGATTAGCGTTTGATGATGATTCTGGACATGGTAGTTATGCAGATGTAAATGTTTATCTTATGGCAGGCAAGACATATTATATTAAAACTATGCCTTACACAAATAATAGCATTTCTAAAACATTTGCTACAGTGATTTTAAATACTCAAAAAATCCATGTGATTGATGAAATGTCTTCTTTTGTTAATTTCTTCGAGTTAGAAGAAGGGCAAACAAATGCTCAGTTCTTTGTTTATGATACAACTTTCTCACAAACATATACAGTTTGGACTTCCTTGTTTTCAGGATATGATGATTTATATTTATATGTTTTAGATGAAAATTTTAATTTAGTGGCGAGTGATGATGATGACGGTGAAGGATATCAACCAGAAGTAACTATCACTTTACAAGCAAATAAAAGATATTATTTTATGATAAAACAATTATTCCCAAATGATGGAGAAACAACAGAAGCTTACTTTCATATGAATTATTCTTAGAAAAGATTTAAATTAGTTTTAATATAATGTTATATAAGTAGTTAACTATAAATAATTTTGCTTTATTAATACATAAGCAATCTATATTTGATTATAGGTTGCTTTTTGTTATATTTTAAACTATATTTAATGATGCTGAATGATGCATTCCCCATCAATTTGTGCTATAATTTTACCAGTGTTTTATAAAATATACTATCTTATATAAAAGGATTTATTTATATATTATATTTTTTAGAAAGGAATAGCTTATGGGAAGAGAAAACGGATTAGGATATAAAATATGTTTTGAAAATATTGATTTAGCTTTAGAAGATAATATATCAAGAGATAGAAAGAATATTGTTATTTTTATGTGTGTAAATGATATTAATCAGACTACCCTTGGTGAAAAACTAGGGTTCAATCGTTCAACTGTATCTAAAAATTTAAATACTAATATTAATACATCTAGTTCATTCAAAGAACGCTTTTGTGAGGTTTTTGGATTTAACAATGCAGAACTTAATTATGATCCAATAGTTTTCTATTATATTTGTTGCGAAAGAAAAAGAGAAGAATTAATAAAAAAGGGTTTATCATGTGGACCACTATATAATGTAGAACATCTTGAAAAATATAAATTTACAAAAAAAGCTTCTGAAGAAATGATTAGATCTATGATGGATGATTTACATAAATTTAGAAAGGTAAAGGAAGATATAAAGAGCTTAGAGACAATACCAAGTAATAATGAAGTTCAACCTGAAGAATTTAAACCAACTAATATTATTAATGTAGTTGATAATCATGAAGTAGAAATCACTAAAAGAGAGTTATCTGATTTTGAACTTTCTCAAGTATCTTCAAAATATATAAAAAAGATTGCTAAAAAGGAATCATTTATATACTTTCCAATGGTATTATCAATATATATTTTAATTATTGCTGCGATATTTATTGTTTTAGGATTTAATGATGCAAATCCTGAATATGCATTATACTTATTAATATCTCTTCCAGTATGCTTTGTATCTGTTAAACTATTTGCTAACTCTAAATTAAAAAGATATGCATCAGAATTTTCTATATTTAAATATGAACGAGAAGACAATTATAATTCAAAATTTTTAGCCATTCTATCATTAACATCTTATGGAATAGGATTGATATTTGTTATCTTTAGTATAATATCAGCTATATATAGTAAATTAGAACCTGAAAAAGAATGGGTAATGTTACTATACTTTACATTATTAACACCTTCATTATTAGCTACGATAATATCATGTGAAGGATGTAAGACATTCAAAAAGGAATTAACATTTAAAATAAGATTCTATGATTTATTAAGAAGTATAGGATTTTACTTAAATTTAGTAGTAACAATATTATTTGCAATATGTGTAATAATCGAATTAAATGGCTTAATAGTATTAATTTTCCAAGTGCCATTACTAATTTTAAGCTTATTAATATATATAATAGGTAAGATAAATTTATCTAAATATAAGCTTTATGAATATATTTTTGATAAAAAAATACCAATAAATCAATAAAAGTAAATATTTTTGTAAACTATGCGGAAACAAATAGGCAACAAAACGGAACAACAATTTTTCCAGACTAAAATGGTGTTGTAAATGCGAGTGATATCGTGTTTATAGCACCATTTTTTATTTTACTAAGGATTTGAACCACCAATTGGTACCAGGCAGTGAAAAAGTTAAATGTAGAATAAAGGTGTTAATGGTTAGCCACTTGAAGGACGCTTCAATACTAGTAAGTTTATAAAGAGATTCTAGAAATCTTAATAACGCCATAAAGAAATTTATATCACAGAAAGGAGAAAACCTATGAGCAATTTAATATATGTATCTACTGATATTACATGTCATAAATCTAAGTCTGGTGATTTATATATTACATCAACCGTTAAAGTTCCTGGTGTTGATATCAAAACAGGAATGAAACAAGAATTAATATATAAACCCAAAAGAAATAAAGATTTAAAATTAGAAGCTTGGCAATTATTATGTGTAGTTAATGGTAAGAGTTTAGATGATAATGATACAACATTAAAACTTAAAAATGTACAAGCTTACCTATTAAAAGGCAATCAATATAATCCTTATTATTTAATTCGCGTAAGACTATATGAAGGTATATCATTATCTATCTTTTTAAATGATATAGAAATCAACCTAGTGACTAAGTTTATCAAGTTAAACGGTGAATTCAAAGAAAAAGGACAATATGAAATAATGCCATTTGAAACCCCAATAAGAGTATAGGTCAAACAACTAATCAAAAGCTAATCCTCTGCTGCAGGCAAAAACCTTAGGATGAGGCGGATGCCCATCTAAGGTTTGTTGCAGCAGAAAAGCTTGAATAGTGCTAATATACATGGGTTTGGGGCAAATGACTAATTAGCCCCTATTTGACACAGTAAAACAGATGAAAGGACAAATGAATATGGAAAATAAAGACAAAGCACCCAAAAGTGGTATGCATGTTATTATAGATTATTTTACATGTACATTCGATTTGCCCATTTTAGATGAAGAAGATGAAAAAGACATAGTAAATGATAAAGTAGAAGTATTTGCAGAGTTTTTAAATATATCAGAATATGAAGTTACTAAAGCTAAAAAGGATAGATATAAATATTCTTATAAGTTAGGTACTAATATTCAATTTAGTTTGGTAGGACCAAGGTCACAAGGTATTCCAACAGCTAGTATCGAATTTAAAGGTGAAGGTTGCAGAGAATTTGAAGCATTAAATCCATATAAAACATGGAGAGACTTCTTACACTTTATGCTAGTAACTAATCAAGGAAGACCATCAAGAATTGATATTACAATTGATGATTATGACGGGAAGTTATGTTCGTTTGATTGGTTAAAGGAAAAGTTCGATAAAGGCTTTTATACAACCATTTTTAAGAATAAAGAATATCAAATATATGGTTCTAAAAGTAAAGGTTACACTATGGAATTTGGCAGTAGAAATGGGCCTAAAGCATTATGTATATATCAGAAAAACTTACAAATGAAAAGTAAGCACAATAAAGAAACTAACCAAGAATATTGGACTAGATTTGAAATGCGATTCTATCATAATGATGCAACTAATGTCGCAACAGACTGCTTAAATGCCTTTGAAGGCTATTATGAAGGAATCAATAAGAAAGGTATTGATGGTTTTAAAGAACTTGCTATGGGACTGTTTATCGGTCTTATAGATGTTAAAGAAGATAATCAATATGATCCAAATCACCAATATATGGCCCAGACTGATCCAAGATGGAGTGAGTTTACTAATAATGCTAATAAACTACAAGTATCTAAAATGGAAAAAAGAGAAGGCAAGTGGAAAAGATACTATGATTACAGTGCTAATTTCTTACCACTATTTAATTCGGTATTACTTTTATTAAACAATAAGAGTTATTACCAATTTACAACTGAAATTCTTAAGATGATGTTAGATGGTCTTGAGAAATTCGATAAAAACAAACTGAAAAAATTAAACTTATACTTAAGTGAAAATAAGATAGCCCCATTAGATGATGAAGGCTTTGAAAGATTTAAAAATGAATTATATGAAGAAATTTACAAAGAAAGAAGGTTACCATTCTAATGAATGAAAAAGATGCAATTTTTATAAACGTCGCTATTAATAGTAAATATGATAACTATATTTATCCTGAATTAGTAGATATTATTATTCATCACTTATTAGCAAATGAACATTTAGTTCCTCTTTATCTTAAACCACATTTAAATGCTGAAAAAATATTAAGTATTATGGTTAAAGATGATGCGTTAATGAATGATGAAGTTAATGAAGAATTTATATTAAACAAAATAATTAAAATAGTGGAGGAAGGAAAATATGATTAATATCAAGTTAGATAAAGAACAAGAATTAGCCGCTAAAGCTAAAGAAGGACATTTTCTATGTTTAGCAGGTGCAGGTGCAGGTAAAACAAGAGTAATTGCCGCAAGAACTTGTATGTTAATTGAAGATGGAAATCCAGAAGATTCTATTTTAGATATTACCTATACAAGAAAAGCAAGGCTAGAAATGGAAACTAGAATTAATAATTTCTTAGGGAAAGTTTCAGCTGTTAATGTAACTACATTCCATAGCTTATGCTTTAGTTATATCGCTATGTTTAGATCCAATCATAAAGAAATCCAAGTTATGGATGAGGAAGATAGAAAAGCAATTATTAAGAAATTAATTATTAACCATAGCTGGCAAGAAAAAATAGATGTTAGTTCAATTTCTATGTTTATAGGTCATGTTAAAAACAAAATGATTTATACAAAACATGGAATTACTCGCAAACAAAGATTTATGATGATGCGATTATATTTTGAATATCAAGAATATTGTATTAACCATAACTTGCTAGACTTTGACCAAATGTCTATTGAATTCTTAGAGTTTTTACAAAAAAATCCAGAAGAAGCATTAGTTATATCATCTCAATATAAATACATTATGGTTGATGAATCACAAGATATGAATAGAGTTCAATATGAGATTTTAAAGATATTATCATCATATCATAATAACTTATTTTTAATGGGAGATATGGATCAAACGGTGTATGAATGGCGTGGAAGTGATCCTAGATTATTAAATGAATATATAGAAGAGTTCAATCCTGTTATATTACCACTTACCAATAATTATCGTTGTGATGGTTATATAGTAGAAGCTAGTAATGAACTAATTTCTCATAACGCATTAAGAATACCTAAGACAATTTACGCAATGAAACCCAAACAAAACCTAATTGAGGTATACCCATTTGAATACGCAACAACAGAAGCATATTTTGTAGGCAATAAAATTAAAGAATTCTTTAATCAAGGTTATAAACCATCAGATATTAAAGTTTTATATAGAGAAAATGCACAATCAACGCAATTAGAAGCTGCATTTAGAGTCTTAGGAATTAAACATGAAGTAAATACTACAAGCTTAATTGATAATAAACTTATTAAAACTTTAATTAAATACTTAAGATTTATTATTAATCTTGATGATGAATTATTATTAGAGGTTATTAACTATCCAACAAGAGGAATAGGACCAGTTAAGGTTAATGCAATTATAAGTATTGCCGCTGAAAAGAGAATAAGTAGATTTGAAGCAGCTAAGCTTGTAGATGACAAACATGTAAAGAAGTTTGTTGAATTGATTGAAGGATTAAAAGAATCTATAAAGGTTTTAAAACCAAAAGAATTTATTAAATACCTTATTGAAACATTAAGATACGATAAAGTAATTGAAAAAGAAAAGAATGAAAAGTTAGCCCAGTTAAGAGTAGAAGCATTTTGTGAAGCAATCGCTAGATATGAATGTAAAACAAGTGATTATAAACAAGAAACTCTTAATTTACTAAATGAGATGTTCTTAGAAAATGAGAAAAAGCCTGATGAAGATTCTACAGTCAAATTAATGACAATTCATCAAGCTAAAGGGTTAGAAGCTAAGATAGTATTTATGGTTGGATGCATGAATGCAGTTATTCCAGGTAAATGTAATTCTTTAAGAGAATTAGAAGCTGAAAGAAGATTATTTTTCGTTGGAGTAACAAGAACACAAGAAAAACTAATTATAACATATCCTAAAAATTATAAAGAAAAAGTATCAGGTCCATCAGAGTTTATAAAAGAGCTTGGACCATACATTAAAAGAAATAGATTTTAGACGCTTCATCAGGTGTGGTCAATAAAAAAGAAGAGTTATTTACTCTCCTTGTTAATTCCTAATAATATATCTATTGAGTCCTTTTTATCAGATTTTTCATACGCAACTAATAATCTATATTGTTCAGCTGTTAATGTGTGTTTATCCACAAAATCAAAAAGCTCATTAGGTGTTAATTCTAATGCAGTACATAAAGATGGTATTACATCAGCTTTTAATAAAATTTGCCCGCTTATCCATCTACCAACAGTCGATTTATCCACATTAATTAAAGTACTTAACTGATTATTATTTAAATTTTTCTTTTGCATAGCTTCTTTAATTTTATTAGCTAAAGTCAATTTGATTTGTTCTTCATTCATCTTAATCACCACAGGAAGTATTATAACTTATTTCAAGATTAAAATAAATATAAAGTTGCATTTGTGCAATAAAAAGTGTTGACAATATGCATTTATGCAACTATAATATAAATGTAAGTTGCAAGAATGCAACAAGAAAGGGAAATTAAAATGGATGAAAAGAAATTAAAAGAAGAATTTATTAAATACTTTGGGATAGAATTATGGAATCAAGAAGAAATATTAGCTGAACTTCAACAAGTTGTATTTGATGTGTGTGAAAGTTGGTTAGGAATAAAACCTATACCCGTATTATTTGGCGAACATATTGGAACAGATGAAGCTAGATTAGATGTAAAAGAACAAGTGATATGGCTTAATCCTAAAAATCAAAATGATAAAGTTGAGTTGTTAGCTTCTCTTTTGCATGAACTCGAGCACATGTATCAAATTCTATATGTTTCAAATTTTGATAATTCAAAAGCTAAAAGATGGAAAAAAGAATTAGATAATTATATAGGTGGAGAAGACCCTATTGGAAACTTACTACAAGAAATAGAGATTGATGCGAATGCATTTGCACAAATAGTTTTAGCAACAGATTATGGTATTCATTATGAACACCAAGATCCTATTATTCAAGAAGTAATTAATAGATATATAAAATCAAAAAAAATGATAAGTGATGACTAAGAGGTAAACTGACCATAAGCCTCTTAGATAAATGATGAGAAATGGAGGAATATGGTTAATGAGGAAAAGAAAACACAAATTACTCAAGATAAAGCAAAAAAAGACTTTATTAAGTTTATTGCTTTAATGATTCAAAAATATGGTAAACAAATAAGTATTAAAAAGTAATAAATAAAAAAATCAAGGAAAGGAGGTTTACCTATATGAATAAAGAAGGCAAAAAGTGTGCTATATATGTTCGTGTATCTACGGAAATGCAAGTTGATGGATTCTCATTAGATGGTCAAAGAAACATATTAAAAAAGTATGCAGAACGTGAAGGTATGATTATTAGAGGAGTATACGAAGATGCAGGAAAGTCTGGTAAAAGTATATCAGGTAGACCTGCCTTCCAAAAACTATTAAATGATATTAATGAGGGATTGGATATTGATTATATATTAGTATATAAACTATCAAGATTTGGTAGAAATGCTGCAGATATCTTAACGTCAATTGAATATATACAATCATATGATATTAATTTAATTGCGACTGAAGAAGGAATTGATTCATCACAAACAAGTGGTAAATTATTAATATCTGTATTATCAGCAGTATCTGAAATTGAACGTGAAAACATCTTAGAACAAACAATGAATGGTCGAAGAGAAAAAGCACGACAAGGAGGTTGGAATGGTGGTTTTGCACCTTATGGCTATATATTTAAAGATGGAACATTTTATATTGATGAAGAAGAAGCTGCAAATGTTAGAGAAATATATAATTTGTATGTTAATGAAAATTATTCATTTGGGAAAATAGCTAAGAGATTTAATATGTTAGGAATTACAAAAAAGTTAATGAAAAATAGAAAATTAACTGCATGGGGTAAAGATTCAATTAAAAAGATATTAGAAAATCCAATATATAAAGGAACAATTGCTTTTGGTAGAAGAACAAAAACTAAAGTTAAAGGTACAAGAGATAAATACATTAGAATTGAAACCGATGATTATATTACAGGAGAAGGTAAACATGAAGCTATTATTGATGTAGAAACATGGGAACAAGCTCAATTGATTATGAAAGAAAAAGGCAAGCAGAGTAAAAATCCTAATTACGATAGAAAATATCTGTTGTCGGGTTTATTAAGATGTCCTTGTTGCGGTAATAGAATGTCATCACAAATTAATATGTGGACAACCTTAGATGGTAATTCATATTCTAGAAGATATTATCACTGTAGACATGCTAGTGGTGATACAGGTCATTCTTGCACTAACAAAGGAAGATTATTAATGGAAGATGCTGATAAATTCATAGTTGATATAGTAAAAAGATATATTAATAATGGTGTATTTGCAGAAAAAATAAAAGAGCAATTAGCGATTGAAATTGATACATCACATATTGAAAAACAAAAAGCTGATTTTACTAAAACCTTAAATCAAGTATTAGCAAATAAAGAAAGTCTTGAAAATACAATTGATTACCTACCTTTAGAAGCTCCACATCGAGAAAGAAGACTTGCTGACTTGAATAAACGTTTAGCAGATTTATATGATGTAATTGATGAAATTGAAAATAATATAAAAGATATTGATTTAAAACTTAAAGGTATAAATAAATCAACAAAATCAATTGAAGGTATAATGGAAATATTAAATAATTTTGAACAGTTATTTGATCAAATGACTGATGAAGAACGTCGTAATCTTATTACATTGATTATTAAAGAAATTCATTTTAATGAAAATAATCAAATAGGTAAAATAATATTTAAATTTAATGTACCTCAAGAAGAAACAAATGTTATAAACATTCAAAATAAAGTGGTTGATGATTCAGTAGTTATTGAAATGAATATTGAAGGTGAATCAATTGGATTAATACCTTTTAGAGAAGTTCCTAACAGGCAGGTTAAACCTAAAGTTATTAAAGAAAAGGTAGTAAAAGAGAAAATACCAAAATTAATTGAAAATAAACCTAGAGCGCAGCATTATAATAGAAAAACAGCCACATATAAACAAATTCAAGAATATATAAAACAAGAATTTGGACTTATTGCACATTCTAGTTATATAGCTGAAATAAAAAGAAAATATGGAGTAGAGATGCAATCAAATAGACAAAAAGAAGTGACAAAGCAATCTGTTAAACATCCTACAAAAGAAATGACAAAAGCTATAGAAGCGGCATTAATTCATTTTAATATAATTAATGAAAATCAAATTACAGAATAAAAGTTTAAGAGTATCGATTTATTGCAAAAAATATGATACAATAGTAACAATAAATCTGATACTCTATATGATAGGTAGATAATTTGGAGGAAAACTATGACTTATATTGAAACTGAAAAAGTAGAATTAAAAAGAGTTTTAAATGAAACTTTTGAAAAAGAAGTAGTTGCATTTTTAAATACACATGACGGTGTTATCTATATTGGTGTAGAAGATAATGGTGAGGTATGTGGTGTAGATAAAGTTGATGAAACAATGAAGAAAATTGCTGATATTATTGCAACAGGAATTTTACCTAATCCACAAGAATTAATTAAAGTAAGAGCACTTTACTATGAAGGTAAATTAATTGTTGAAGTTGAAGTTAAGAAAGGTAATGCTCTATATTACATTAATAAATATGGAAGAAGTTCTAAAGGATGTTATATCAGAGTTGGAACAAGTTGTAGAAGTATGACTGAAGAACAAATTGAAAAAGCCTATACTTCATATTTAACTTTGCCTGAAACTAGAATGAAAGATGTGAGTGTTTTAAGAAAGGATTATACTTTCACTAAATTTAAAAATTATTTATTATCAAATGGTATTAGTTATAATGAGGAAACTTTCCTTGAAAACTTTAATTTAATAACAGTAGATGGTAAATACAATCTAATAGCTGATTTATTAGCAGATGAAAATATGACATCTATCAAAATAGCTGTTTTTAAAGGGAAAGATAAATCAAAATTTGTAAAAAGAAATGAATATGGTAATACATGTTTGATCCATTCGTTAAAACAAGTATTAGATTATTGCGAAGCATTAAATGATATTTATGTTGATTTAAGTGTATCTCCAAGAAGAGAAAAGAAGCTGTTTAACTTTGAAGCTGTAAAAGAAGCATGGGTTAATGCATGTGTTCATAATCGTTGGGTTGATGGAACCCCACCAGCAATATACTGGTTTGAAGATCGAATGGAAATAATATCATATGGCGGAATTCCGAAAGGTTTGACAAAAGAACAATTTTTAAAAGGTAAAACAAAACCCGTTAATAAAGAATTAATGGATATTTTCTTACAATGCAAGGTTGTTGAACAATCAGGACATGGCGTTCCTACAGTAGTGGATGTATATGGAGAAGATGCTTATGATTTTTCAGAAGATTCTATTACTGTCACAATTCCATTTGATAGAACAGGTTTTGATGGACACGATGTCCACCAAAATGTCCACCAAAAAACAGATTTAGAAAAAATCATAGATTTGATTAACGAAAACAGTGAAGTAACATTAAAGGAAATGGCTGCTGTAATTGGTAAATCTGTTAAAACAGTTCAAAGAGTAATTAATGACTATGGTAAGATAAAATATATAGGCTCATCTAAAGCAGGTCATTGGGAAATAATTGAATAAACACAATATACTACCATTGTAATCGCTACAGTGGTAGTTTTTATTGTATAAATTGAATTCATGAAATTTCAAAAGAGATTAAAAATTGTTTTCTAAATATTAATTAGTTGAGAATTAAACGTTAATTAAAATATAACGTTACAACAATTTGGCACTTCTCGATTGAAAGTGCTACTTAATTATGTTATAATCATATTGCAGTAAAAAGTCTAAGCTTTAACGTTAAATTGTTTTATAATTTCAAATGTCTCTTTATAAAATGATTTAATAGCTAACTTTGGTATTTATACCGCTATAATTTAGGGACGAATGTTAGTGCCTTAGTATACCTAGACTAACAATATGAAATGGACCCATTAGTATAGTTGTTTTAATCTAGAGTCAATGTATAATATTATACTATCATTGTACAATAGTTCAAAATAATATATATCTTGGAGGTCCGTTCACAATCGAAATAATCCAGCGTTATGACGAACCTCCTTATATAAATAATGAAGAAGGAGGAAAAGTAGATGAAGAAGATTAAATTTAGCGAAAAGTCTAAAATCGAAACTGAAATTAATGGCGAAGATTTTCATGTAAGCATTAAAAGTACACAGGTTAAAAAAATCGCTATTAAAGAGACAATTGCAAAAAGAAGTTCTAAAACCAAGAAAAACGAAATCCGTTCAAAAATTTGGAAATTCATTTGTATGATCATCGAAAAAATGGTTACTGCAATTATTTCAGCTATAGTGAACGGATTATTCTATATACTCCTCATTCTTGAAAGAATGAGTTTTTTCATAAAGAAAGGAGATATTTATGGTTAAGGAGTTATTAAAACAATGTAAATTATATAATAAAAATAGTCCTAAGTTTATATATAATTTTTTTAAAATCGATATAAGAAATGACATAAAAGATGTTAATCGTGATATTGTATATAAATTTAATTATCTCCCTAAAAAGAAGAAATTAACGGATAATAATGCTAGTAATAGTGACGCTATGTCACCGGTTGAAAGAAAAAAATATCGATATGAAAAATATCTAAACTATACAAAAAAAGCTCTTGAACAATTGACATATAGGCCCTCAGATTTTAGTGAAGAAGATTATAGAAGATTAACTATATTTTCCGAAAAATATGTATGGATAAAAAAGTTTCAAAGACAATTCCATAAATCAATAGTTAAAGTGTTAACGTCAAATGAATTACCATATTTGCAGTCGACAATAAAAAATGTATCTTATGCATCAAATGCAAATGCACATAAAGGGGACAAGCATGCTTTTATAATAGATATGGAAAATTTTTTCACTAAAATTGACGAATTTAAAGTGAAGAGAACATTGAAATGTTTATTATCTTTAGATGATGATATCGCAGAAATTTATACAAAGTTACTTACTTCTCCATACGATGAACCCCCATATCATAATAACAAGTATATAATAGGTCAAGGATTGCCTTCTAGTCCATTGCTAGCATTTTTGTGTAATGCATCTTTTTTTGATTATTTAAATAAATTTTGTGAAGAAAATAATATAAAAATGACTATATATGTAGATGATATAGTTTTTAGTTCTATTTCTGTTATACCACAGGATTTCATTGATAGATTATTTACTTTGTTTAAGAAAAATGGTCTTAGCATAAATAGAAAAAAAGTTGCTAGAATAAAAAATGATGGTGTAAAGAAAATTACTGGTGGATATGTGACACAGAATGAAGTCCGTGTAAAAAACTCTAAGAGAGAAGAAATATACGTTATCTATAGTGAATTAATAAATAAGATTAGTGATTTCTCTACTTTCGAAGAATATTTCGATATATATAATTTATTTTTGAAATTTACAGGTAACTATTATCATTTAGCAGAATTAGAATTTAAGGTAAATGGAAAATACATAGTGCCTGTAAAATATTCGAAATATTATAGATTGATTAAAGACTTTGGTGTTTATTTTCCAAGAGGTATTAATAAATTAAATAATAAATTTCCATATTCAAAAAGTAATGTAAAAAAAGATGATCTTGATAAATTTAACAAGGCATATCAATTACTCTTAGTAAATAAGCAAAGGCTATAGAAATATATGTAATTTATACATGTTAAGTATTATTGATTTATTTTAATTTATAATGTTAATTTTAAATTAGTAAGAAGTCGGCATCGTTGAGACCGTAGTAAGACTAGATCGAAAAGGCTAGAAAATATATAAAAATAGGGCTAAAATGACTAAATTAAAAGCTTTTTAGCCTTTTTTATTATGCTTTTTGATAATTGATTGAATCTTCTATTAGTTAAAATATTGGGTATAGGTTGTACACGGAAATAGATGATGACTAAATCAAATCATTTAGTCATTGGCCTCGAACCAACTATAGTTGATTGTACAAAAATGCTAGTTTATGACTAGATGGATGTATCAAAAATAGACCTTAATTTATTTGATAAAAAAAGGTTAAAAAGTACCAATAAAATGTCTTAAAAAATATATTTTCTACATACTCCCAAATGCTTGATTTTAGTGTATTTTTAGTGTTATTATAGTGGTGCCAAATTGTTGAAATTTGGAACATTTTAATAAGGAGACAATGACAATGTATGTAGTATTACGTTCGGAGGAAACAATGAACGTATAAGGTGGTGACTGGGATGGAGTATCTGGTTATCTTAGTGATAATTTTGGTGTTAATCATCATTATCATTAAGGACCATGACCATTCTAATAAACACTAACCCACCAAGATGTTCATTGTTTCCTTAAAAATGAGAAAAGGGATTAGTTGGTAGCTAATCCCTTTTCATTCACCAAAAATGTTCATTGTCTCTTGACATTTATAGTATATGCTAAAATTATATAAAAATCAACTGTTCATTAAAAATAAAAAAGGAACTGTAGCTTGACGGACGGTCTCAAGCATCTGCAGGTATAGCCGTGGAGGTCCGATAATTTGTCCACCTTACAGTTCCTTTTAGAGTAATTATACTTCGAATATAATAATATGTAAAGTATACTTGAGGATATTTTATGTGTGGTTAAGATTTAAATTAATTTTAATATGTGTTATAATGATTTAAATATGTTAAGGAGGTGTAACCAATGAATGCTAAAATAGATATTTCAAATGTAATTTTAAAAACAAACAGACTCATGTTAAGACCTTTTAATATTGATGATTTAGGTGATTTTTATGAATACGCTAGTGTTGATGGTGTTGGTCAAATGGCTGGTTGGTTACCTCATAAAAATAAAGAAGAATCTTTATCTATTTTAAAAATGTTTATAGATGAAAAGAAAACTTTTGCCATTGTTTATAATAATAAGGTGATAGGCTCTTTAGGTATTGAAGAATATGATGAAAAACAATTACCTGAATATGCTGATAAGTTAGGTAGAGAAATAGGATATGTGTTATCTAAAGATTATTGGGGTAAAGGATTAATGCCAGAAGCCTTAAATGAAGTTATTAGATATTGTTTTGAAGATCTTAAATTGGACTTTTTAGTTTGTGGTCACTTTACTGATAATAACCAATCTAAAAGAGTACAAGAAAAATGTGGATTCAATCATTATAAGTTAGTTAAACACGAAACTAGATATGGTATTGTAAAAGATAGTTGGTTATCTATATTAGAAAATCCTATTATTAATAAAGATATTTTTAATAAAAATTTCTTTACTATTTCTAATGATGAACTTGAATTAAGATTAATAGATGTTTATCCATCTACTAAGGGTGCGATTCCATTCTATTGGTGGAATGTTTATTTAAAATCTAAGGATGTAAAAATAGGAAGTATTAGTTTTAGAATAGGGCATAATTATCATTCATACTATAATGGCAATATTGGATATGAAATTGATGAAGAATATCAAGGGAACAATTATGCTTATAAAGCTTGTAAGATGTTAATGGATGTTGCTATATATCATCAAATGGATAAAATATATTTTTCGTGCACTTATGACAATATTGCTTCATACAAAACGATAGAAAAGCTTGGTGGTAAGCTTATTGAAGAAATCACACCTCCAAAAGATTACATCTATTATTTTGTAGGTATAAAACCACATAAAATATATGAATTAGAAATATAAATGGAGAACTTTATGTTAATAGCAATAATAGGAGAAAACTGTGTAGGTAAATCTACATTAGCAAATAAAATAAATGAAAATTTAAATGCTAAGATTTATTCTGGTAAAGACTGTTTAAGATTAGAAAAGAATCCGTCTATGGCATTAGAAAAATTTAAAACAATATTACAAGAATCAGTAACAGGAGATAATATTATTTATCTTATTACTGAGAAAGAACATTTAAATTTATTACCAGAAGGAGCTTTCAAAATAGTTCTAACTGCTGAATTAGAAGTAATTAAAGAAAGATTTAAAGAACGTATGAGAGGTAATTTGCCATTACCACTTGAAAAGATGCTAGAAACCAAACATGGTATGTATGATAATTTGGAATGTAATATTAAGTTAGATTCAAATTATGATATTGAAAAAACTATTAATTCCCTAAATTAGAATTTGACGGAGAGTTGCATATATCTTTGCAATTTTAACAATGCAACCTGAAGTTTACATTTAGAAACACCGAATTGGTAGTATGATTATGCTGGGTGTTCTATAATTAAAGCATCGCAGCGTTAGAAAATATAAGGAGGAATGATTATGACACTTGGCGAAAAACTATCAAAATTAAGAAAAGAATACAACTACACGCAGGAACAACTTGCAGACATACTCGGAGTTTCCCGTCAGTCCATCAGCAAATGGGAGTCGGATATCGCATATCCAGAAACCGATAAACTGATAAAAATGGGAAAGCTGTTTGAATGTTCGATGGATTATCTTCTTAACGAGGATATATCTGAAAAACAAGGTATACAACCTACTGAGAAAGAAAGCCTTTGGGATAAACTGAAATTGCAAATTCACGAACGCAAGAGCGAAAAGATGATTTTCGGTATGCCTCTTTACCATATCGGAAGAAATGCACACGGCTTCTTCGCAATAGGATTAAAAGCTCGTGGAGTATTTTCGCTCGGTCTGATGTCACGAGGTATTATCTCGGTCGGTCTGCTATCTCTTGGAGTCGTTTCCATTGGTCTATTGTCACTTGGCTTGATTTCCGCAGGTGTGTTCTCAGCCGGACTGCTTGCGGTTGGCTCGATTGCTCTCGGCTTTTTTGCGGCAGGAGCAATCAGCGTAGGACTGATATCCTTTGGAGCGCTCTCTGTTGGCTACTTCTCAACGGGTGCGCTTGCTATCGGTAAATATGCCGCCATTGGCGACCACGCCCATGCTATGATTGCTATCGGTCAAACCGTGGCAGACGGAAGTGTTTACAGCCACATTGGAGATTTGACAACGGCAGATATACCGAAAGTTGTAGAATGGCTTGACGGCAACGTTCCATCTTGGCTCGGTTGGGCGAAAGAGATTTTTAGATTTTATATTCAATAAATTAGAATTTGATAAACAAATAACAAGGAGGAATGCACGTATGAAAAAAGTTTGTTTAGCATTGTTAACGATGCTTACACTAGGTATGCTATGTAGTTGTGGGGGATATGTTAAGAATTATTCTGCAACCATTTTGATTACTTCTTGTCAAGGTGATAAAGCAAGTATGGAATTTGATACATTTAATGGAACGTATAATTTCAAATTAAGAAGAGATAATATGGCTGAGTATACACTTGATTATGAAGCAAGTCTAGCTGAAGGTGAAATGAGTGTTTATATCGGAGTTGATGGTGAAAAAGAATTATTATTTATAGTTAAGGGTGGAGAATCCTACGACGAAACGATTACACTTCATAATAAATATGATAATGAAAAAACAAT
>JBGVFV010000097.1:0-6092 GCA_045121295.1 Candidatus Pelethenecus sp. | reverse complement strand
TTGTAGTCCAACAATATTTTACCATAAAGACAGCTCTGGGTTCGATTCCCCGAGCGTTTTTTTACTTTTTAAGGAAAAAAGGACTGTAAAAGTCCTAAATTTGATTTTTATCAAAACATAGGTTTTTTTACAGCCCCTTTTGTTCTTGGTCACTATAACCTAATTTTGACTGGCAAAAAGACTTGAAATGTAGTATAATAAATGAAATGTATATAAACTGGAGGTTATTATGGAAAGTCAAAAGTTAGTTTTGGATGTTCACGAAAGTCCTAAAAAAGTATCAAGTTTAATTTTATTTGCTATTCAACATATCTTAGCTGTATTAGTTGCAACAATCACAGTTCCTTTATTGGTTCCTGGTATGCCTATTGCTGCAACAATGGTAGCGGCTGGTATTGGTACGTTATTTTATATTTGGGTAACAAATGGTAAATCACCAGTGTTCTTGAGTTCAAGTTTTGCATATATTTCACCTATGTGTTCTGCTGTATCTATAGGATTAATAGGAGATGCTGTTGGTTTTAATTATTTAGCTTTAATATTAGGTATGGTAATGGTTGGGGGTATTTATGTTACTGTTGCCTTATTGATTAAGAAGTTTGGCTCAGGGTGGTTAAATAAAATTTTACCTCCTGTTGTTGCTGGTCCTGTTATTATGGTTATTGGTTTATCTTTAGCTGGTAGTGCTATTAATAATTTGACTAATGTTAATGGTGGGGCAGCTAATTATAATTTAATTCATATCGTTTGTGGTTTTGTTGCTTTAGGTGCAACTGCAGCTTCTGCACATTATGGTAGAAAGAATATGTTTGGTTTGATTCCGTTTGTTATCGGTATGGCATCTGGATATTTACTAGCAATTTTATTTACAGTTTTTGGTTCTATCATTGGTGGTAATGATTATTTTGCGGTAGTTAATTTCGCTCCTATTATAGAAAATTTTAAAAACTTTAGTTTTAATTCTATTTTTAATTATAAAATGTTTGTTCCTAATAATGGAGAATCATTTATTATTTTAAGATGGGAAGAAATTAGTAAATTTGATTGGGCTCAAATTGGTCAAGTTATTTTATTATTCGTACCAGTAAGTTTTGTTACTATATGTGAACACATTGGAGATCACAAAAATTTAAGTAATATTATAGGAAAAGATTTATTATTTGATGAACCAGGTATTTCTAAAACATTAATTGGTGATGGTGTTGCAACAGCTATTTCTGGTATGTTATGTGGTGCTGCTAATACGACTTATGGTGAAAGTGTTGCGGTTGTTGGGACAACAAAAGTTGCATCAGTTAAAGTTTTAAAATTAGCTGCTATATTAATGGTGTTCTTTGGGTTATTTACACCATTTACTACTTTACTTCAAACAATACCTGCTTGTGTAACTGGTGGTATTAGTATTGTATTATATGGCTTTATCGCTTCAAGTGGTGTAAAAATGTTGATAAATGAAAAAGTTGATTTAAATGATACTAAGAATTTATTTATTGCAGCTACAATTCTTGTTTTAGGTATTGGTGGATTATCATTAAAATTTGGTGATCCATTAGCACCTGTAATTCAAATCACATCTACAGCTGTAGCTATGATAGTAGGTATTATTTTAAATTTTGTTTTAAAATCGCCTAAGGAAGAAAATAAAGAATAATAGAGTTATAAGATCACAATTAATTTTGTGGTCTTTTTTGTTATATAATTAATGAACTAAGAACGCATAGTCATTCGATTTATTGCGTAAACAATAAAAAAAAGTTATAATTATGCATATAATGAAGTGATAAAAATAAAAAATAGGAGGGAAAAGATATGAAAAGAATTTTATTTTTGGTATTAATTTCGGTTTTTGGCATTTTTATAGCTTCAGGGTGTACACCTAGCGAAGAGGTTGCAACATCAAACAGTTATGTAAGTGTTGAAATTAATCCTGCCGTAGAGTTTGTTGTAGATGAAAATGGTAATGTAATAGCAGCAAATGGTACAAACGATGATGGAAAAACATTAATTATTAATGTTTCATTTGAAGGTAAATCATTAGATGAAGCTTTAAATATAGTATTAGCTGAAGCAGAAGAATCTGGTTATTTATTAAGTGCTACTTATAATAGTGATTTAGTAAGTAGAGAAATAAGCGTTTCTATTGATTCTGAAAGTGACAAAATAGCAGAAAATATCAATGATACAGTTTCTTCTACAATTGATAAATTTATTGAAGATAATAATTTAGCTGCTACATATGAACAGTTAGAAGCTAAAGGTAGAGAGTATTTTGAAGCAATTGTAAAAAAATATAATCCAATGATTACTGATGAAGAATTAGCTGCTTTAACTTATAAAGATTTATTGGAAATGGTTGAATTAGCTACTATCGAAAAATCTCAAATGGCAAGTATAGCATTAGAAGAATATTATTTAGCATTTAAAGAAAGTGAATTTAAGTTTGCTTATAAAGAAGCAATTGCAGAAAAATTAAATCCACTTGTTGCTGTTGCATATAATTTTGCATTAGACGCTCTTAGAACTGCTGTTAATACTCTTAATGAGCTTGAATATAATCTTTATATTTCTGAAGATTCTCAATATTTAAAATTATTAGAACAATTAAACGGTTATAAAGATGAAGTAATTAAATTAAATGCACAAGTTGCAATTAATGAAAATGTTACAGATATTACTGCAGAAATTAAAGCTAAAGAAGATTTAATTAATCAAGTTACTGCACAAATAGAAAGCGTTATGGCTTCAGTAAGAAGTGGCATTGAAAGTGCTAGAAAAGTGGTTGATGAAGCATATAAGGCTATTGAAGAATTAGAAAAGAAATTTGCTGATATTGATTTTGCTGTTGTTTTAACAAGCGTAGAAAATGAAATCAATAACGCAAAGACTGGTTTATGTGAATCATTTGAAGGTGAATTCGCTGATGATATTGAACAAATTAAAGCAAGCGTTGAAGCAAGAAAACAATCATTAGAAGGCAAGTCAGAATAAAATAACAACATGGTCCTAAATATTTTAGGACCTTTTTGTTTTAGAAAATAAAAAAGAATAGAGTTGGCTCTATTCTCCTTTGATAATTTTATTTGATATTTTATCGTATGGCTTATATCCATTATATAACATATTAATATTATCAAATGTTACTTCATATAAATTATATTGACCATTTTGATAATTAAAATCTAGACCATTATCCTGATAATGAATGTATGAACCTTTTTCGCCGTAGCATTCAAAGACAATTTCATTTGGATTTTCAATGTTAGTAGAAGTATATGTTGGGATGATTGAATTGTATTTAACAAACATAGGTAATGTATCAATTGGTGCATCTACTATGTAATAGTTATTTCCTTCATATATTTTTGAAGTGTTATAACAAATCCATTTTCCTTCAGGTAAATAAACTAACTTTTTGGTTTTACCTTGTTCAACTACAGGTGAAACTAGTATACTTTCACCTAACATAAATTCATCATTTAAATTGAATGTGTTAGGATCATTAGGATATTCTAATACTAATGGTCTTATTATTGGTAAACCAGTTGTTTGATGATTATAGAATAAATCATAAATATAAGGAATTAATTTATATCTTAAATTAACGAACTTGCGGTAGATATCTATTGTCTTTTCATCAAAACGATATGGTTCTTGGTTTTTAGTTCCTGCAGCTGAATGGTTGCGACAAAGTGGAGAAAATATACCAACTTGAATCCATCTAGTTATCAATTCTTGAGTAGTATGTCCACCAAAACCACCAATATCAGTTCCTATAAAAGGCATACCACTTAATCCTAAATTACATTGTTGAGGTATAGCCATTTGAATGTGAGACCATAATGATTGATTGTCACCAGTCCATCCAGAACTATATTTTTGGCTTCCTGCATAACAAGCTCTAGTTATAACAAAAGGTCTTAGGTTGGTGTTTTTTAATAAACCATTATAAGTGGCTTCTGCCATTAAGTGACCATAAATATTATGAACTTCCTTATGATACATTTTCTTACCATCATTATCAAATTCAACATCTAAAGGAAGAGGTCCTTTAAATGATGCCGGTTCATTCATATCATTCCAAATGCCTATTACGCCTAAGTCTGTTAAATGTTTTGTTAAATCTCCCCACCATTGTCTAACTTTAGAACTTGTGAATTGTGGGAATACAGAATCCCCTGGCCATACAGCATTATGGTATACTTCATTATCTTTAGTTGCAAAGTAATTATTTTTGATACCTTCATCGTATACAAAATAACCTTCTTCAGCCTTAGTACCTGGATCAATAATTGTAATAATTTTTATTCCTTGGTTTTTTAAGTCTTGGATTATTTCTTTCATGTTAGGGAATCTTTCATTTGAGGTAGTAAATACTTTATAATTATCCATATAGTCAATATCTAAATGGATAATATCAAGAGGGATATTATGTTTTTTAAAATTATTTACTACATCATATACCTCATCTTTATTTTTGTAGCTCCATCTACATTGATGATATCCTAATACTTGTCTTTGAGGTAATGGGTATCTTCCTGTTAGTTTTGTATAATTTTTAATAATTTCTTTCATAGAACCGAAGAAGAAGTAATAATTAAGTAGACCGTCAGTAGAACCTATGAATAATTTATTCGGTTGATTTTGACCAAAATTAAAAATTGTTTTATAAGTATTATCCAAAAAAATACCATAGTCTAATTCGTTGTGAACAATAAAGAATGGGATAGATTTATATAATGCAGGATATAACTCATTATGAGCAGAAGGATCATCTGTATTCCAGTTTATATATTCATATGAGTTTTTATTTAAAAAGCCCGGTTTATCACCTAAACCTAAAATAACATCATTTGGTTTTAATTCTTTTCCTATAATAAATGAATATGTGTCGTTATCACTTACTTTATGGCCTTCTAATTCTAACAATTCGTTTTTCTCAACAGTATTAATAAAAGTATTATCAATGTCTTTAGATAATAATTTATCATCTTGATATATTTCAAATTTATAGTCATCACGTATTATTATTTTTTTATTATTAAATAAAATCTGATTATCACTAACAGTGATATTAACTTCTTCGAAAAAATCTTGGGCAGCATAAGAGTTATAATTTATTGCCTCTAATTCACCAATTCTAATAACGTCACTTGATAAAATCTTTATAAAATATTTATTGTTTATCAATAATGTTTGATTGTTTAGGATTATATTTACTGATTTTTCCATTTTTAAAACCTCCTAAAAACAGTATAATTTGAAGCGGATATATACTTAAATTTTGTAAAATTAATGACTTTTTAAAAAGTTATTATTTGTTGATATCTATTATAACACAATTTTTAAATCTAATCATTTTTTATTTATACAATTATGATTAATCTTCCTAAAAAAATAAATCAAATTAAAAATAATAGATAAATTTTGGACAATAAAAAATCGAAAATATCAATATAGTTTAGAATTTTTGTTTGAAATATGTGAAAATAAATTAATTAAATTCTAAAATAGATTTATTTTGTAATATATGTTATAATTCTTTTGTTTAATAGAAATGGGTGAAAAAATGAAGAACATGAATAAAATTAAAAAGTTTATATTTTTACTTATAATTTTTGTATTAGGTATTTTTGTTATGTATGCCAGTTATAATGGTAATAAATATCAAAGTATTTTTAATATAGTGGATACAGCTATTAAAGAAGAAAAATATGAAGAGGTAGCCAAAACATTTGGTGGTTGTTTTGATACCACATCAATTGTAAATCATAAAAACGAAAATGCAGATGTTATAGTTTACAATGGTACTTCAATTGTAGATTTAACATACGGTGAAGAAAGATCATATAGTTATGAACCAACATACTATATTTACATTTTCAATGTTAAATATGAATATGATAACTATGAAGGCGTGTCAAATGATTCTGCAATTATTTTTAAGGGTGAAAATGGACAAACTTATAAATGTTAAACCACGTAATGATTTAAGAATGGGTCAATCAATTAAATTAGCATTTGATATGGAAAAATGTCATTTATTTGATGTTGAAACTGAAAAATGTTTAACTAGCAAATTATAATTTTATAAG
>JBGVFV010000096.1:0-2647 GCA_045121295.1 Candidatus Pelethenecus sp. | reverse complement strand
TTTGGATGACCTAAAGTAATTAAATTACCTTGTTTATCCCTTGCACCAACACTCGTATCACCGTCTACGTAAGTATAATAAGTTTGTCTATAATCTTCATGGACTATTTCAGTATTGATTGCTGGTGTATTTGACAGTGCTAAGAATGTTAATGTGGTTAGTAGTACGTTCATTGTTTCATCTCCTTATATAACTTATTTTAACGTGTTTTAACGTGTTTTAATTTTGTTCCTTATAATTTGTCGGAACAGATGTTTCCTCCCCACATAACCGAATTATGCGAGTGTGGGGAGTATTTTTTCTGCTTTATATTATTATTTTCCTGAACTTCCCAATGCTCCTGTTCCACGTTCTGAATTGAATTGTAGTAACTCTTCATATGAAATTTCTTTTGTTCGTAATTTAGGAACTTCAACCATTAATAATTGTGCAATACCTTTTTCATAAGGGTAAATAATTGCGTCATTATACATAAGGGGTAATTCTACACCTTTCTTAACAATGACAACAGGTACTCTATTTGTGTTTGTTAATGGAACAAACCATTCTCCTCGGTATCCACTATCAATTACACCTGCACGTTGAGCAATACCTTTAGAACCATTTGAACCACGTTCACGTAATAGTGCAACCCATTTAGGACTAAATACTGTTGCAATTCCTGTTGGAATTAATACTGTTTTGTGTGGTGGAATAACTAAGTAATCATCATCAAAACAAGCATAAATATCATAAGCGGCATCTTCATCACGTTTGCTAGGAATAGTTGCACTAGGTTTAACTTTCGCAAAATATAATTCATCATCATAAATCATAGGGTTTAAATCTTCCTCTCTTAAAAATAATGTTTCATTCCATAGTATTCCATCTTCTGTTTGAGCAATACTTGAACCTTTAATCGCTTCAAAGAATGAAACTAAGTACAATACGTCATGACTTTTACTAATATCAACAATAATCCCCATATGCCCTTTATAATTTACTTTATCACCAATATTGTAAATCATCTTATCAATCCTTTCGTATTTGTCTTACAATCATATTATATTATATTTTCTTTCTTAATTCAACCCTTCATCACAAACATTATCAATATATTTTTCTTTTATTTCTTCATCTGTCATACCCTCACAAGGGTTAAAAGCTAACTCAGGTTGGTATCTATCTACAAAGTTATTATCGGGGTGTAGTACAACTTCTCCCTGTTCACGACTTGCTTGTACATCTATTACACGTTGGTTTGCAGAACCTCTCCATTTGAGGTTGGGGTTGAATTGAGAAAGAATAAATCTACCATCTATTAGTACATCAATGTACTTCATCACTTCTAAATCTTTCACTTGCTCATAAGTATATCCTGTATAGCACCAAACTGTTTTGCCCATGCTTTTAGTTTCTCTAGCCATATACGTTGATATTTCCACGTTATAAGGCGTTAAAGGCTCGCCCCCTAAAAGTGTTAAGCCATCACAATAAGGACTCTCTACGCCTCTTAAAACGTCTTGTATGACGTATGATGTAACTTCTTTTCCGCCTTGTGGATTCCATGTTGTAGGATTAAAACAGGCTTTACAATGGAAAGGGCATCCACTGAGCCAAATTACTGTACGTATACCTTCTCCATTCACCATATTACAAGTATCAATTTGATGGTATCTACTCATATTATCAGCTCCTTTAGATATATTGTATTATAAAAAGAGAGGTTTTTCAACCTCTCTTACATACTTACTCTATCTTTTATTTCAGCTAGTTTTCCATCATTCATTCTGCTCGTACCTTTAATACGTGAATAGCCTAAATAACCTGAAACTCTGTTAATCTCAGTAATGTTTCCACTACCACATTCGGGGCAATTTACACTGTCTAAGAAATTGTGACCACAATCTTCACAATAGCAGTTGTGTAAATTAATACCAAAATAATAACCTAAATCCATTGCTCTGTCAACTAGTGTAATATTTCCTTGTAAGTTAGACTTAGTATTAACACGACAATATTGGATATGTCCACCATTCATCATGTGGAATAAATCATACTCTGCGTCTTGTTTTTGGAATGGGTTAATTTCTAAGTTTACATCACAATGGAATGAGTTCATAAAATAATCCTTATCACTAACACCTGGTACAACACCAAACATCTTACGGAATTGAATAACTTGTGTTTTGCATAACGACTCTGCTGGTGTTCCATAAGTTGCTACCGCTAAGTGATGTTCTTCTTTATATTTTGCACATTCATCATTAATATATTGCATAACTTCTTTTGCAAACGTATTATCTTCATAAATTCCTTTACCAGTGTGTAATACGGTTAATTCATGAAGTGCAGTAATACCAATACTAGCAGTAAAAGCTTCTAACACTGGTTCAATCTTATCATCAGGTTGTAAATGTCCATTGTAAAATCCACCTTGACAATAAGCCAATGGGTGAGTACTTGCTTTTTTACCACCTAAGAATGTTTTTGTTTTTAAGTGTAAGTTGAAAGCCATGTGTAAATACTTGTGAAGTAATTCATAGAAGTCAATTCCATCTACTTTAGCACGTTGGTAAATCAATGGTAAGTTAAGTGAAATTACTCCTAAATTACCTCGACCTACTGTTACAGGAACATCATCTGCGTCTAATGGATGGAAACCACC
>JBGVFV010000095.1:0-33321 GCA_045121295.1 Candidatus Pelethenecus sp. | reverse complement strand
ATAAATAAGAGTACGTATACGTTTGTACGGAATTGACGCCTTAGGAGAGTACATACCACTTGATTTGATCATGGCTCGATGAATAAGGAATAAAACAAAAATTCTATAGTTTTATAGAGTTTTATAGGTTTTTAAAAACGGAGTACATGTATGGAATTTGATAAGTGGTTTTATAAGCAAACTAAATTAGTTCAAGTAATTTTATTACTTATTCCATTTGTAGGATGGATTGTGGAATTATTAGTAAGATTATCTGTTATGTTAAGAACAAAACAACCAGTACACATTGTTGTTTTTGTATTATTTGTTGTAATAGGATGGGGTTGGTTCTTAAACCTAATTGACTTAATTGTTTTAATTGTTACAGGTAAATTAATATTAACAGAATAATAATAAGTAGGAATTTCCTACTTTTTTTATTTTATACAACAATTTAATAATTTTCATAAGATCAAAAAAAGGCTTGGATTTAACCAAGCCGTATTATCAAAACTGGTGGACCCATGGAGACTCGAACTCCAGACCCACTGATTAAGAGTCAGTTGCTCTACCAACTGAGCTATGGGTCCATTTGACTGCATAAAAAATTATATATCTTATGCAGTTTAAAGTCAAGTGTTTTTTTAAAATTCAACAAAAAACACTGTTTTTTTATTCTTCAAATTTTAATTCTAAATCTACTAATCCATCATAGAAATCAGGTTCATGTGTAACTAATATAACTGAACCCGGAAAATCATTAATTGAATCCCATAATTCTGCTTTTGAATATACATCTAAATGGTTAGTAGGTTCATCAAAAATAAGAACATTTGATTTCTTCATAGTCATTAAGGCTAGTCTTACTTTTGTTTGTTGTCCACCAGATAAAGTAGACATAGGTTTAATAGCTAAATCACCTTTAATACCCGCACTAGCTAGTACAGTTCTTAATTCTCCATCTGTTTTAAGTGGATAATATCTTCTAAGATAATTGATTGGATTAGTAAAATTATCATACTCTTCTTCTTGAGCAAAATAATTAATATCTGCAGAAGGATTCCATACATATTTACCATCTATAGGATCTAACATTCCTATAATAGTTTTTACTATTGTTGATTTACCAATTCCATTATGACCTAAGACAACAACCTTTTCATTATGTTTTAGTAAAAAATCAATATTCTCTAATACTTTCTTATCTCCATAGCCAACTGTTAATTTATCTAGTTTTAGTACTTCTTGTCCTAAGCCCCTAGAAAATGGAAAATGTAGACGCATAGGCTCATAATTTTTAGGTTTTTCTAAAATTTCTAATCTTTCAAGCATCTTACGTCTAGATTTAGCTTGTTTACTAGTTGTAGCACGAACAATATTCTTTTGAATAAATTCTTGAGTTTTCTTAATAAACTTTTGTTGATTATTATATGCATTAAGATATTGTTCATCATTTAAAGCTTTTTCTTTTAAGAACATATCATAATTCATTTTATATCTAGTCATTTCTTTGTTATTTAAACAATAAACTACTTCACCTATTTGTCTTAAGAAATCTTCATCATGACTTATAACAACAAATGCCTTTTGGAATGATTTAAGATATTTGGCTAACCATTCAATATGACCAACATCTAAAAAGTTTGTAGGTTCATCCATTAATAATACATCAGGTTCATCTAATAACAATTTAGCTAAATAAACCTTAGCTCTTTGACCACCAGATAAATGCATTAACTTTGTATCCATACCATAAGATGAAATACCTAAACCATTAATCATGTTTCCTAAAGTAGAATTCATTTGATAGAATTTCTTTTCTTCTAATTCTTCTTGAATTCTATTTGCATATTCCAAATATCTTTCATATTCATATTCTTTACATGTCATTAGCATTTCATAATACTGATTCATTTGTTTTTCTTTTTCTAATAAAGGTCTAAATACTTCTGTTAAATATTCATCAATAGTGATATCATTTTTTACCTTTAAATGTTGATCTAAATAACCGAAAGTCACATTATTTAACCAAGTAATCTTACCAGCATCAGGAATAAGGTTATGGGCAATCAAGTTTAAAAATGTAGATTTACCACATCCATTATCACCAACTAAAACAATATGTTCTTTTGGTAATATTCTAAAATTCACACTATTATATAAATTTTCATCAGCGTATTTAAATTTTAAGCCTTCTACTTCTAGTAAAGCCATATCACACCAACTCTCAAAAATAAGGCCTGAATCAGGCCTTATTCATTAATTTAAATTTTCATTATGTTCTTTAATTAAAGCTACAAATTCTTCAATTGTAACAGTAATTTGTTGTTGAGTACCATGCTTACGGTATGTAACTAAATTATTGTTCATTTCGTTATCACCGATAACTAATGCATAAGGTACTTTCTTAATTTGAGATTCTCTAATTCTATAACCTAATTTTTCATCACGATAATCAGCTTCATATCTAATACCAGCATCTTTAAAGATTTGTTCTAATTTTTGACAATATTCTTGATGAATACCTAAATTAACTGGAATAATCTTAGCTTGAACTGGAGCTAACCATGTTGGGAATAAACCAGCGTAATGTTCAATTAAAATACCAATAAATCTTTCTAATGAGCCAAATAACGCTCTATGAACCATTACTGGACGTTTTTTACTACCATCTTCAGCTACATAAGTTAAATCAAATCTTTCAGGTAAGTTCATATCTAATTGAATAGTACCACATTGCCAAATACGGTTCATTGAATCTCTTAATTTGAAGTCTAATTTTGGACCATAGAACGCACCATCACCAGGATTTAATTTATAATCAAAACCAGCTTTTTCACATGCTTCCGCTAAAGCTTTTTCAGCTATATCCCAAGTACGGATTTCACCAATAAATTTATCTTCTGGTCTAGTTGATAATTCAATATGGAATTTTAAGTTAAATACAGAATATACTTTCTTATATAATAAAATAATATCTGCAATTTCATCTCTAATTTGTTCTTCTGTCATAAAGATATGGGCATCATCTTGAGTAAATGTACGTACACGGAATAAACCTGCTAACGCACCACTTGCTTCATGACGGTGAACTAAACCTAATTCACCTAAACGTAAAGGGAATTCACGATAAGAGTGAATATTGTTTTTATAAACTAACATACCACCTGGACAGTTCATAGGTTTAACTGCAAAATCTGTTTCATCAATTGTAGATGTATACATATTTTCTTTATAATTGAACCAGTGACCTGATGTTTCCCATAATTCTCTATTTAGCATAATTGGAGTTTGAATAAATTGATATCCAGCCTTAGTATGAATATCTGTCCAGAATTCAACTAATCTATTTTTAAGTAACATACCTTTTGGTAACCAGAATGGGAAACCTGGACCATAATCACTCATCATAAATAAATCTAATTCTTTACCTAATTTTCTATGATCTCTTTTCTTTCTTTCTTCTAAATTATGTAAATGTTCATCTAATGCTTCTTTAGAACCAAAACAAGTACCATAAATACGAGTTAACATTTCATTATTAGAGTCACCCCTCCAATAAGCACCTGCCACATTTAATAATTTAAAGTTCTTTAATAAGGCTGTAGAAATCACATGAGGTCCTCTACATACATCAGCAAAGTCACCTTGTTCATAAATACCAACAGAATCACTTTCAACTGCGTCAATTAATTCACATTTAAACTTATCATGTGCGAACTTAGCCTTTGCCTCATCCTTAGACATCATATAATGATTGATAGAAATACTTTCTTTAACGATCTTTTTCATTTCTTCTTCAATCTTTGGTAAATCTTCTAATTGAACTTGTGTTGGAATCTTAAAGTCATAATAGAAACCTTCTTCAATTGCTGGACCTACACCAAATAATGTACCAGGATATAAACGGCTCATAGCTTGAGCTAACATATGAGCACATGAATGATTTAATACATCTAAACCTTCAGCATCATCAACTAAAACTAATTCTAAATTACAATCTTCATTAATAGGTGTCTTAAGATCAACTAACACTCCATTAATTTTACCAACTAAGCTTTTCTTAGCTAAACTTGGTGAAATTTCTTTAGCTACTTCAATAACTAATTTTCCTTGTTCAATTTCTTTAATTGAACCATCTTTTAATACTACTTTTACCATAATATTTTTTCCTCCTTTATAATTAAAAAAACGCCCTATTTACATAGGACGAATAAATTCCGCGGTACCACCTAAATTTTAGAAATCAAATATATATTTCTAACTCTCAAGACCCTTAACGCGAGCTCACGAAATAGCATTTCCTCTATTTATCTAAATAGGTAGTAATTATTTATCATCTATAGATACTTTCACCAACGTACCCTCTCTTAAATAGAACATATAAATAATCGTGTCCTTTATTATCGATTTGATAATATTATACAACTTTTAAATATAAAATACAATTATATTTTAAAATATAATTAAAGAAAAAGACAATGTTTTTAAGCATTATCTTCTATAACTATTATTATCTAATTCTACAGGTACTACTAAACCTTCTAATCTAGATTTAATACGCATACCCTTTAATTCATCAGATTTAGCTTTACTAATAGATAAATGAGCTAATAAATCACCTTGAGTAGGATCAATATTAGATGATATAAATACTGGTTTTTCTTCCATTAAACGATAATTTAATACTGGTCCCAATACATCATCTCTTAACCAGTTAGTCATATTTTCACTACCCAAATCATCTAATAATAAAACATCAACACTCTTTAAATAATTTAAAAGTTCATCAAATCTAGGACTTCCCATTGCACTCTTTAACTCTACAACTAAATCAGGGAAATAAATAACTAATGATTCAATATTATTACGAGCTAATTCATTAGCTAAACAACCTAAAATATATGTTTTACCTGTTGCGAAGCTACCATAAATATATAAACCTTTACTAAATGTCTTATTTTTAACATTATTAATAAATTTAATAATATAATCATAAATTTTTTTACGATTAGAGGTATTAATATCAAAATTAGCTAAATCAGCTTCTAAAATCTTTTTAGAAACAAATAATGTTTTAATAAGATTTCCTTCTTTTAATTTGGCTAAATGTTCTTTTTTAAACTTACATTGTTCATAAACAAATTGATCTTTATCATACTTAAATAAATGACCTGGATTATTATTTTTACAATCTTTTAAACAAGAACAATTTTTACAATTATTATATTCTTCTAAATATAATGAAAAGTCATTTGCGTTATTAACATTAATTTCCATATCCTTTAATAGAGGATTACTTTTTAATTCATCTAAAAAACTATTTTCATTATTAACTTTATTTTCAAACAATTTTATCATAATGATTCAAATCCTCCTGTAGTATATTTTGTTTGAGGTGTGCTAGTAGATTCTGCTTTTCCACCTTCAAATGTTGTTGAATAACGTATCGCGTCTGTAGTAGTAAATATATTATTACTAATCCATGTTTCGCTCATCTTTTTAAAATATGATAACGTAGGTAAATCCCCACTTTTTTCTTTTAATACCTTAATTATCATACAGTTAAT
Source organism: Candidatus Pelethenecus sp. (assembly GCA_045121295.1). Lineage (GTDB taxonomy): Bacteria > Bacillota_I > Bacilli_A > Acholeplasmatales > Anaeroplasmataceae > Pelethenecus. The sequence goes on along the minus strand of JBGVFV010000095.1, from coordinate 27,772 downwards.
AACACCTTTTGGTAAATCAATATTAGCATATATTTCATTAATTGTTGATAAATATTTTGCAGGATAATCTGGTATTAAATTATTTAATATTTCACATGCTGGAGTAGTTTCTAAATATTCGATTAAATCTGCACTTTCAATGTTTTCTTCGTCCTTAGTTAATAACTTAGGAGCGTTCATATGATGTAAATAACTATATAAAACATTAGCTTTTTTCTTCATTAAACGATAATCAAAGAAACCACTTCTATTAATAGATTCATTATATAAAGTAGCCATTTGCATTTCATCAAATGCATATACAAATGCTAAGTTAGTTATTTGATCAGTAAATGTTTTAGTAACCCCTGTTTCTAAAAACTCAATATTAATTTGTTTTTTAAATTTATCAAAATCAAATTTATTATTATTTATCTTAATATTATTAACAGGTTTTTTACCTAATAAATATTGGAATTTAGAGAAGCTTATATCATCATTAATTTGGGATGTATAAATATCTTCAAAATTCTTTGTAACATTTGTTAGTTTAGATTTATCTAATTTTTCAATTCTAAAATGATTATATATCTTATCAAACGTATCTTTCCCAACCTTAGAATATAAGTATAAACCTAAAGTAGCGTCCTTAATAAAGTTTTTAGCTGATAAAGGAGCTGAAATAACATATAAATAATTACCTTCTTCTGTTGTATAAGTGGTCAATAAACCAATACCTTCTAATTGATATCTAGCTTTTAAAAATGTTTTTTCACTTAAACTTAAAAGATCAAAAATTTCATGATGAGTAAAAGCTTCACTCTTAAGATTATTTCTTTCTAATAAGGCTTGTAATGTTAAATATAAATTAGTAGCCTCACTTCCAATTAATGGACTATATAGTAATGAAATTGTTGCTATATCATCACTAGATAAATTGAAGCTAGATACAATATTCATTTTTTTATCAATTATAGCTTCCATCAATTTCACTCCAATCTTACTTGTGTAGGCCAGTACCTTTTAATTCGAATTTCTTTTCTAATTCTTCATAGAAAGTATATAAATAATTAGTTGCTCTTTTACCACTAAATAATAAGAATTCAGCATTTATATAAAAATCGATAGCTGTTTCTCTTGGATTTTGTTCACTAAATTTAACTAAAACTGTCATATGTGGAATTTCAGCGAATACCTCATTATAGTTATCATCAATTGAAATAATTCTAAATTTTAAACCATCAAGTATTTCTAAAAATCCTTCTTTTAATTTTTCATATGATGTTTTATAGTAATGAGTAGTTAATAATTCTTTAACTTCTCTTTCTTTTGTTTCTAATACAATTGCCATATTTACACCTCTTTTAATTTCTTTATTAATTCTATCACATCTAATGATACATAGTCAAAAGAATTACTAGAATTTATAACAAAATCTGCCATTCTTTTTTTCTTATCTAAACTCATTTGTGATTCAATCTTCTTAACAGCATATTCATATGATATGTTATCTCTGTTCATTAATCTTTCAATTTGAATCTTTCTTGGTAAATAAACACATACAATTTTATCAAACATGTTTTCTAAACCAGATTCATATAATAATGGAACATCAACAAATACTAAATCTGTTTTTGCCATTTTAATTTGTTTTTCCATCTCTTCTATAATTAAAGGATGGCTAATACTATTTAACAACCCTTTAGCCTGTTTATCATTAAATATTAAACTACCTAACTTTTGTCTATTTATCTCTTTATTTTCATCTAAAAAAGACTCGCCAAAAGTTCTTATAATTGCATGATAAACAGAACCACCTTTTTGACTTAACTCTTTTGATATTAAGTCAGCATCTATAACTGGATAACCAGCTTTTTTAATTACGCTAGAAACATAGCTTTTACCGCTTGCTATACCTCCAGTTATTCCTATTACTTTCATTTACATCACCTGGCATTTACTACAATAATAGCTAGATCTTCCACCTATTTTATCTTTATTAATAGGTGAATTACAAATAGGACATACCTTCTTAGTGTGAACCATAAGTAGTTCTTGATAGTTACCACTAACACCTAAACTAGATGTATAGGAACGAATAGTTGTCCCTTTGTATAAAATAGCTTTATTTAATATTTCTTTAGAATTAGTCATTACCGCTTCAACTTCTTCTAAACTTAAGCTTGAAGCTAAACGATGAGGATTAATATTAGATTTAAACAATACTTCATCTACATAAATATTACCTAACCCAGAAATAATAGTTTGATCTAATAATACTGTTTTTATAGGTAATCTTTTTTTATGAATAGATTCATATAATTTATTTAAATCATAAATATCACTATTACCTTCAACCCCTATTTTAGATAAAGGTAAAGTGGTATAAATATCATCTAATTCTTTATAAACAATTCTACCAAATTTTCTAACATCTTGATATAAAAGCTTATAGCCATTATCAAAATGAAATACTACATGAGTATGTTTTAAATTAGGTATATCTTCTTTAAAATAATGGTACTTACCTTCCATTCTTAAATGTGATATAAAGGCTCCATCTTCTAATCTAAAGATAAGATATTTACCTAATCTTTCCAATTTAGTAACTTTTTTATTTGTTACTAAATTTTTAAATTCAATTATATCGTTTTCTATTATAGGATCATAAAAACATTCTACATCTACTATTTTTAAATTTAAAATATTAGATTCTAAAACACTTCTTACAACCTCAACTTCTGGTAATTCTGGCATAATCAATACCTATTATGATAAATCATATCTTCCGTTAATTTGTCTTTTTCATAAAACGCATTTTCATCACTTGGATAGCCTAAAGCAATTAATGCAAAAGTATGTTTACCATCGCCAACATTTAACACTTTATCACAAGGTTCTATTCTTTCTGGATGTGGATATATTCCTATATAACAACTACCAATACCCATTTCTGTAGCACCTATTAAAATATTTTCTACAGCACATGATAAATCCTGATCCAACATACAAGGTGTTACCATATCATCTTTAGGTCTAGCGATTACTGCAATAGCTGCAACACCATTAGCTAAAACTAAAGCTCCTTTAGATACAGTAGATAATTGATTAATAATATTTTCATCATCAATAATTACATATTCTCTACCCTTTTGATTACGAGCAGCAGGAGCCATTTCTCCAATTCTACATAATTCTAATAATGTATCATAATCAATTTTACGAGTCTTATCAAATTTTCTTACACTTCTTCTAACTCTTAATGCATCCATCTTATTTCACCTCATACCAGTTTTTACCAAATGAATCAGCTACATCAAGTGGAACACCTATGTCTAATGCATTTTGCATACAAAGTCTAACTAACTTTTGAACTAATTCTTCTTCGCCCTTAACAACTTCAAAAACTAATTCATCATGCACTGAAACTATCATTTTACTTCTAAGTTTACGGTTTTCAAATTCTTTATCAATCTTAATCATCGCAAGTTTAATAATATCAGCAGCAGTACCTTGAATTGGGGCATTCATAGCCATACGTTTACCAAATTCTCTTTGCATATAAATACTAGATTTAATTTCAGGTATATAACGAATACGATTCTTTAATGTTTTAACATAACCTTTTTCACTACAATCTTTAATTAAATCATCCATAAATGTTTTAATTTCAGGATACACTTCATAATATTTTTTAATAAAATTTGCAGCTTCAACATTACTAATACCTAAATCATTAGCTAAACCAAACGCAGAGATACCATAAACAATACCAAAGTTTACAGCCTTAGCACGTCTTCTATCTTCTTTATCAATTTCAGTTTTTCCAAAAACATCCATCGCTGTTTTAGTATGAATATCTTCTCCATTAATAAACGCTTCTTTTAACTTATTTACATTAGCCATACTAGCAAGTACTCTAAGTTCAATTTGAGAGTAATCGGCTGAATATAAAATGCTATCTTCTTTTTCAGGAACGAACATCTTTCTAATCATATGACCTTCAGGTGTACGAATTGGAATATTTTGTAAGTTAGGTTCAACGCTTGATAATCTACCTGTATTAGTTAACGCTTGTTGGAAAATAGTATGAACCTTTTGATCTGGATATATTTGTTCTTGTAAACCAATAATATAAGTTGAATATAATTTTGTTTTAGCTCTATATTCTATTACTAAATCAACAATTGGTGAATATGGTCTAACAGATTCTAATACATCAATATCTGTTGAATAACTATTACCTTTTTTCTTAGGATATGGAATACCCATTTTTTCAAATAAAATAACACCTAATTGTTTTGGAGATGAAATATTAAATACTTCACCACTTAACTCGTAAATCTTATTAGTTAATACATCTATATCAGCTTCTAAGAAACTCTTTTGTTTATTAAGCTCTTCTAAATCTATTTTCATACCAGAAAATTCCATTTTACCTAAAACTCTTGATAAAGGAATTTCAATATCGACTAATAAACTTAATTGATCTGTTTCTTTTAATTTATTAATACATTCATCTTTAAGTGCATATATGCAATTAACCTTTTTTGCTACATGTTGGAATAATAAATCCTTAGCTGGTAAAGCTTTTTTAACACCCTTACCATAAACTTGTTCATCATAGAATACATCATTATAACCAAAATAATCACTTACAATCTTAAATTCTTCTTTACCTAATGAAGGATTTAATACATAACTTGCAAGTAATAAATCAAAATCTACACCCTCTAAATCAAAACCAAGTCTCTTTAATAAAACATAAGCACGCTTATAATCATATATTGATTTATTATTTTGTTCAGACAAAAACATTTGTAAATCAATACTTGAATATAACATATCTGGTTCAATAATAAATGTACCTAATTTATTCTTTAAACCAATAGCTAAAATTGGATTTTTATGATAATTATAATCAAATGTTTCAAAGACTAAAGCTGAATTTGCCAGTAAAATTTCTTTAAATCTCCAAATGTCATTTACAACCTCATAAGTTGTAAGGGCTGCCTTTTCCACATTTTCACTAGCGTTATAATTAATCTCTTTTAATAATGATTTAAATTCTAACTCTTGATACAAGGCAATTAATTTATCTCTATCACACTCTTTACGTAATGTGTCTTCTACTGTAACGTTAATATCAAAATCACGAATAATAGTAGCCATCTTTCTACAAAGTAACGCTTGTTCATAGTTTTCGCTAATCTTTACACCATCAGCACCTTTAATTTCTGATCTATGTTCAATGATATTATCTAGTGATCCATATGCTTGAAGATATTTAACAGCCTTCTTTTCACCGATACCAGGAATACCAGGAAGGTTATCACTCTTATCACCCATCATAGCCTTTAAATCAACAAATTGATTATAATTTATACCATATTTTTCAAAAAAGAAATCCGGTGTATAGCTTTCTAATTCTGTCATACCTTTTTTCGTTAAATGAACAGTGGTATTTTCATCAATTAATTGAAGTAAATCTTTATCAGATGAATATACATCAACATGATACCCTGCTTCAACACCTCTTTTAGCCATTGTTCCAATAATATCATCAGCCTCATAAAGTGATTGTTCATGTTGTTTAATACGCATTATTTCTAAAAATTGCTTAATATATGCAATTTGCATTCTAAATTCATCAGGCATTGGACTTCTACCTGCTTTATAATCTTCCATCCATTCATGACGAACAGTCTTTTTACCAGCATCAAATGCCACTAATATCGCATCATATTCACTATTTATCAAATGATTAATCATTCTTGCAAAACCATAAATGGCATTAGTAAATAACCCTTTTGAATTTTGAGTTAATCCACCACCAGCAGCCATACCATAGTAAGCTCTATACATTAGTGAATTTCCATCAACTAATATCATTCTTTTCATAATAACACGCTCCAAAACCAATGTCTCTTTTTATTATAACAAAAAAACATCTTCTTTAAAAGGAAAAAGGATACTATTTTTAAATAGTATCCTAAAATATTAATTATTATTAACTTTTTCCCATCTAGCGTAGATATCACAACTATTGTAACTATAGATATTACCATATGCATCAATAATTAAATTACCATATACATCATACCAACCTAAGAATTTATAATTCACATGACCAGGAATATATAAGTTTTCTAAATTGTTATTTACAAATTTAAATTCATAGTATTTTTCATTATCGATATCAATATCTACAGTATTTTTAGATGTTAATTCTCCACTAAATTGATAGCTTACATAAACTACATCAATACTGTAATCTAAATAAATATAATAACCACCATATAAAGATAAATCTAATGTATGCTTATTATATGAGTCATTTAAATATGTAACTATGTTTCCATTTTTATCCATTATGATAGCACTAAATGAAGAACTAGAATAAATGAAAACTTCTACATTACTACTATTATCACTCATCACAAAGTGATTTTCACCACTAACAATTTGATGAATACTATCAGTTTGAACAATCTTAGAACTTCTTAAATCTTCAAATTTAGCATATAATGCAATATCACTTGTAAGACGTTCGTCTTCTTTTAATTCAAATAGTGTAGTGTAATTATAATCTGTATACCAACCCATAAATGTAAATCCATAATTAGATGTAGGTGTTGGTAAAATAAAATCATCATAATCATATGTAAATGAATCTGTATATGAATAACCATCTTCTAGGAAATACATAATTTGAATTGGCATTTGTTCAAATGCTTTAAATTCAAATGGTTTTGGTTCAAATGAGAATAAAGATCCTTCGCTTGAAAATACATTAACAATTGCAGGAGTATTTGAACCTTGTTTAAATGTTAATGAACCAGTTAAACCATATTGTGACATTATTTCTTCAACTGAATATACAAATATATGATTATAACTTCCTAAATAAACATTATCCTTATCATAAACATTATAGCTTCTATTTCCGTAATTAGAAATATATGAATTAGAATTAATATTATATAAATAAGAACTATAGTTGAAAGATTCATAAACAACATTAGGTAATGAAGAATAATACATTGTATTGTTAAATCCATCTATGAATTCATAACTACTAAACATAGTACCAAAATAAATATTCTTAAGATTTGATAAACCTGTTAATGCATCTTTACCTATATAATTAGGATTTAATAATACTAAATTTTGAATATTATTTAATCCATAGAAGAAATTATCATTGATGTATGAATTTCCAATCTCAACATTCTTTAATGTTGAAGGAACAGATAAATATTGATCATAATATGAATAAGCCCCAAATAATTGACCAAAATAATTAGTCGAAACATTTGAAATACATAAAGTTTCTAAGTTATTAAGGTTATCTATATATGTAGATTTACCTACTTCTCCATTAATATATAATGAAACAGTTGATGTAAATGATTCATTTATATCTTTGTAAGAAAAATCAACATTACTATTATTTATAGTTACGTATTTTAAGTTAGAACATTCTTTACCAATAACATTAGTATATCCATCATTAATCCAGAATTCTATAAATTCTAGATTAGGGCAATTTGAAACAACATTATTTTGAATAGTCATTTCATATGGTAATGAAAGTTTCTTAAGACTTGATAAACCAGTCACCATTTCAGAAACTAATGGTTTACCATAAGGTGAAGAAAATACTCTTAATTCTTCTAACTTTTCAAAAGTACCATAACTACTCATAGGAATTCCAAGATTATAAGTTTCAAAATATTTAATATTATTCTCACCAGTAAACGCTCTATCAATCCATTCTAAAGAATAAGGTAATAAGCCAATATATGCAAGATTCTTACAATCTAAGAACGCATCATTTTCAATAATTTTTAATTTATCTGAACCATTGAATAAAATTGAATAAATATTATCACAACCAGCAAATGCACTCATATTTATTCTTTCAACATTTTGACCAAAGACAATATCACTTATACTATCACAGTTATAGAATGCATAACTATTTATTTCAGTTAAATAACTACCATCTAAATTAACATATAACTTTTCACAATTAGCAAATGCATATGTATCAATCTTTGTCACATAACTTAAATCAAAGTATGTTAAAGATTGACAACCACTAAATGCATAACTTGGAATTTCTGTTAAAATTACATTTGGCATATTAATATTAGTTAACTTAGCACAATCAGAGAATGTACCTTCAGAAATTGTTTTAGCATATGGTAAATTAATTTCAGTTACATTACTCATACCTCTAAAAGCGTATGCAGGAATAAATTCATCATTTGCTGTAACAGATTTAACTTTTGAATTAAATACTAATGATTGATAATTTTTAGATTCTATAGACATAATATTTAATGTTTTAACACTACTTAAGCTTAATGCATCATCATCAAACGTAACCTTAGAACCAAGAGTTAAAGTATTTAAATTTTTAGCTTTTGATAATGTATCTTTTGATAAATGTAATCCTTCAATATCAATTATTAATTCATTTAAATAAGTCATACTAGCAAATGCATCAGGGCTAATTGATGTCACTTTGCCCTCATAACCAGATAAAGAATCATTATTAACATATACTGAATTAGCATTTTTAATACCAATAATTTCACCATCAATTATTTCATAATTATCATTATAAAAATACTTATCACCATAAACTGAAGTATAATATGAATTTAACGCTAAGAAATCAAATACAACACTCTCATTACGGAATGATAATTCAACTTTACTTGTAATATCTTCAAACATATATCTATGTACATTTTCAGCATTACAAATAACTTTAACAAGTGTTTCAGGTAAATATTCATTGTCTAAACCAAAAATATTACCAAATTGATAATCTACAGTACCAAAATTAACTTCTTTTACTTTCAAATTAGAAGGGAATGCATTTTGTGCTATTTTAGCTTTAGGAGCTGAAATAATTGTTATTGATTCACAACCCATAAATGCCTTACTTGAAATTGACTTAATATCAGCGCCATATACTGATGTTAAGTTAGAACAATATGCAAATGCAGAACTGTTAATACTTTCAGTTCCATTAAAGTCAAAATCAGCTAATGCAAAACATGAATTAAATGCACTTTCACCAATAGTAATAACTGAATCAGCATCAAACTTTTCAAGTGATGAACAACCATCAAATGCATATTTTCCTACAGATAAAACATTTAAAGCTTTAAAAGTCTTTAAATTAACACAGTTTGAAAATGCAGAATCTTCAATTGTAATATTTGGTGCAGAAACATTTACAGATTCAACATTAGAACCACTGAAAGTATTATTAGCAATCTTTTCAACTTTAAGCTTTCTTAAACCTAAATCTATTTCAGCTTTAATTTCTATATCTGTATCATTACCAATATATCTATCAATTGTAGCAGAATCACCGCTTACAATATAATGGAAATTATTATCACTAAATTCTCTTATATTATTTGCATAATTAGTAACAGAATTATAAAAATATATCGTCAATAGAACAAATATAGCTAATAAAACAGGAGCTAATAAGAAATATCGAATCTTATTCTTATTCTTTAGCTTTCTTTTTCTTACTTTATTTCTTTCTTTTCTTGAAGGTTTCAACCCTCTTTCAGTATTAACTAAATCTCTTTGAGAAATTAGTTTACAATCTGAATAATGATGTTTTTCAAAGTCAGCTTTTACTAAAATTGCTTCAACTCTAACACATTCATCTTCTACCATTAATTTTGTATATGGTACAAAGAATTCTTGTTTATTTCCAACAAAGTTAGAATACTTAAATACATTTTCAGCAATAACTTTATCGTTTTCATCATATTGTTTAATTATAAATTCAATAGCATTTATCTTTTCATTATAATTGTTATAGAATTTAAAAATGGCATACTTATCAAGAGATTCTATTTGTTCATAAATAATGTATTCATTTAAATACACTACTTGTTTATAATCTACTTTACATTTTTCTTGTTTGAAAATTCTAGTATTTTCCATAGAATCCACCTCGATTTCTAGTGAAGTATCTATTCTTAATTAATAACATTATGAATAACACTAAAAATAATACACCAGCTATGATACCAGTTAAAATGAAATGACTAGTACCATACGTATTTAAATATGGTTCGTAAAAATAATAACCACTAGTTATAACTATTAATAATCTTACAGCGTTAACTAAAGAAAATAATCCTGCACTCATCAAGAAAGAATAAGAGAATATTTTGCGAAGCTTAATCTTTTTAATTGGATGGAAATCCACATTAAAGCCATTAACCTTATGAATAACAAAATTCACAGCTCTTGTTCGTCTTGGTAATTTAATTGTTCTTGAAAAAGCGCCTGGTCTTCTTTCTTTAACTTGAATAACATTAATAAGTTTTCTATTACTATTATAGGCAAGTATAAAGTAATGAATAGAGTTAATTTTCTTACCATATTCACACATGAAATATTTCTTTCTTTTTCTTTCGCTTAAAACATATTCGTTGATATATTCTTGTGTAGCAGGGTTACCTTGGAAAAGATAATTAGAAATACCATTTACCTTTTCCGCTTTTATTACATCATCTTCAAAAAATGAAAATTCATAATCACTTCTTAAATGTCTTTTGAAAACTAGTAATAAAGTACAACCTATAAACACAATGAATAATACAACTATCAATACAATGTTTAATAGCATACTACTCACCTACTTTTTTATTCTTCTTTAACTACTTTTTTACGACCACGTTTTGGTTTTTCAACAACTACTTCTTCAGTAGGTGTTGGCACCTCTTCAGGTTCACTTTCATTAATATTTAATATATCATCTAAGATATTACCGATTTCTTCTTCTGTTACAACCGTATTAACTGGTTCTTCAGTAACCTCTTCTTGGACAACAGGCTCTTCAGCAATAACTTCTTCAACTACCGGAGTAGCTTTTTTACGACCACGCTTTGGTTTTTCTACTACTAAAGCAGGTTCTTCCTCAACTACTGGTTCTTCAGTTACCTCTTCTTGAACAACAGGCTCTTCAGCAATAACTTCTTCAACTACTGGAGTTTCTTTTGGCTCTACAGCTGGTTGTTCAATTTGTTCATCAGCCATTGCTTCAGCTAACAAGATATTTAAATCTTGTACAACTTCTTGTTCTTCAGTATCTTTTGATTCTTCTTCCACAGGTTGACTAAGATCAGTTATAACATCTGGTTCTTTGTAATATCTTGAACTTTCTCTTCTATCTGCTAAATAATCTTCAGGAACTAATTCCTTAACTTCAGAAACACTTTCAGGTGCATCTTTAGCTAAAACTTCCTCTTCAATTATTTCTTCAGGTTCATCTACAACTTCATTTGGAAGTTTAGATTGATCAACACCAACAGGGTCAACAAGTTTTTGACCATTCGTAAATAATCCTAATAATAATTGTTCTTTCTTAGCAGCTCTTAATGTACGTTTAGATACACCATATACATTCTTAGGAGTATTTTCTTCTTTAGATTGATCTAATGAAATATATTTTTCACTTGAACAAATATCATTAAATAATAACACTAATGATACTTGATGAGCTAAAGTTAATTTAGCAAATTTAAAGAAGTAAATTGTTAAGAATCCTAACAATGCAACTGCACTAATAATTCTAATAACAGATTTATCTTTAAATACAATCATTAAAACAGCAGATCCAGCAATCAATACTAACCATAATAAATGACGTAATGAATATAAGAAAGCCATCATAAAGATTGTCCATTTACCAGTTTTTCTCATAGCATCAACACTATTATAGAACATACCTGATAAACCTAATTTAGGATTACAATCATATAAATAAATTGCAGGTTGGAACATAAATGGGAATATAAATAAATATACTAGTAAAACAATTGCAAGTGGGAACGCAAGTACACCACCAATGATAAATCCTACTGTACCAATTCCTCCAATTATTAAACCAATTCCCGCAAATATTGCAGCAAGTAACGCAATTAAAATCAAACCAGCTAAGAAGAACACTCCTAAGAAGAAATGATATCCTAATATAGTCCAGAATGTTTTTGCATTATCTACTCTTTCAAAAGATTTAAAGATTTGAATATCTTCATCTCTTTCTGCTAATCTTGCCATTCTTATAGATAATATAGTAACAAATGGCAATGTTATAGGACATAATGCCCCAAAGAATATTACTAATAATAAAAAGTAATACTTAAAATTATTTATAAAGTTTTTGAAGGTATTCTTCGCACAACGATTACCTTCTCGCATGTAAGCTATAACACCACGATTCATAAAATTAGCCCCTCTCGTTTATATTTTCTAGCTTAAATTTTGTGTATCTAGGCGGGCTTATCCGCCTAGATACTTTTATTAATTTTTTTATTTTTGTGTATAAATAGATAACGTACCATTAATAGTTTCAAAATCAAAACAATCAGTAACATCTTCACCATTATATTCTATACGTACAAAAATAATTTCATGTTCTACTGTTACACCAACTTTTGATACAGTACCACTAGTTCCAACAATCACATTAAACTTACTATCAATACTTGTAGTAAATGAATTATTTGCAGTTAATGGAGAGAAATCAAATGGTTTACTTAAATCATTTGATTTAATGAAATGATTATCATCTACAGTAATAGTGTATATAGCGGTATTAACAGTAATATTAACACTGCTTTTTAATTGCTCTATAGAATGGTGTTGATCTCCATAACTAAATACTAAAGAATTTACTTTAATAGTATATGTTCCAATTCTATATGCATTTTTAACTTCAGCAATATCACATTGATAAGAGTATATATTCACTCCATCAGGTAATGAACAAGTTAAAGTTTGATCTACCACTGGTTTTGAACCCATGAATTTAGAAGTTTGATCAGTTGGAGAAACTTCTATATATAAATCTGATTTATTTATTGTTAATTTACCCCAAGATTCAATAATTGTATAATATTTATTCCAATCTTCACAGCCTGAAATATAATAACTAAACTCATTATATGTTCCAGATTCATGTACATAAACAATAGAACTTCTGTCATTAATTTCTAAATTATGACCAGTAGGTAAACTATATTTAAATTCATCACTTACACCTAATACTTCTATAGTAGGATTAGATGTGTCTTCTAATTTATTAAAGTCAAATACCTTAGATAGATCACTTGTTGAAATTTGAACTCTTGCAGTCATATCAAGATTACCATAATTTTCAGTAACAAGTTGATAGTTATCTTTTGAAACTTTTGTATTAGTTCCATCTTTTTCAAAATATAAATCAAATACTACTTTATTTGTTACTAAACCTGGAACAGAAATCTTTGCAGACTCTTCTTCATTAACAACTATTGATAATCCTTTTGGTAATTGTTTATAAACATCATCAGTAAATACATAGTGATTATGTGTAGCTCCATCATAATCAAAATGTTTAGATTCTGTAGTGATATTTAAATTTAATTTGTTAATTGTAATAGTACCCCATTGAACTTTGATACTATAATTACGTGTAATATCTTGATCTATTCCATCTACTTTAATTGTAATAGAATATTCAAATTCATTACTATATACACCAACATCAGCATCTTGATTTGGTTTAGTGAATGTAATCTTATCTGTTGTTCTTAAACCTGTATAAGTAATATCATTTTCATATCTAATATTAGATGTATAATATGGTAATCCATCATATGTCTTATCAACATTTGGAGACTGAATAGTTAATTCTAATGGTTTAATTTCTATAATACCAATCTCACCATTAGTAATATTATAGTTATAAGTAACATCTTTACCATCACTATTTCTAATAATAGTAAAGTCAACAATGTTGTTATATGAACTAGCATCTATCATTTCTTGATTGAATTCTGCTTTAACTGTATGACCTTCAAAATTAGCTACAAATCCTTCATAATTCTTAACTATGTTTTTAATAGGAGTTGTTGAATTATAGAATGGTAAACCATCATATGTTTTTACACCTTTTTCAGTCGAATAAGTGATTTCTTTTGGTGTGATACTTATTTGTTCAGTCGTACAATTCAATAAAAATTGATCAGTTACATTTTCACCATTTAAAGTTATCATGAATTCTAATATTTCATATAAATTATAATAATCATATACATCAACATTAGTTTTAAGTAAATCACTTACAATTAGTTCTACTTTATAAGTTTTATCACTCATCACAAATGTATGATCAGGATTTAATGAAACTCCATTAATAGATAATCCACTAATTAATTTATCAAATGGATCATCATTTGCTACATCAAAATATGGTTTACCATCATATGTTTTTGTACCATATTTTGTTTTGAAATTAACATTTCTAGGTTCTATTCTAAGCGTACCATCTATAAATGTAAATTCATAGTTATCTGAATAATCATCTTCACCAACTAAGACTTTAACTTCACCAACTTGTTTATAAATAGTACTATCCACTGTAGAAATATTACCTTCTACCATGAATTTCAAGTTATCTTTACCTTCATAAACATCACCAATTAAATTAAATTGATTACTTGGTAAATAATTTCCTTCAAATGTAAGTGTAGATCCATCATAAGTCTTAGAAGCTGATAAAAGCTCTACAGTAACACTTGCTTTATTTATAACCATATGTCCTTTTTCTTTAGTTATAATATAGTTGTCAACATTAGGTGTATTGCCATCTTTTCTTCTTATGCTTACTTCATATTGATTTTCATCAAATTCATAAGGTGTATCACTAGCATTTTTAGCTTTAAAGTTTACAGTTACTACTAATTCATCAATATCAGCAACTCTATTTTCACCTATATAATCTACATTTGAATTTTCATTAGATAAATCAATATAATCGCCTATATAAGTTTTTTCTATATTAGGACTTACAGTGATTTCTAATGGATTAATCTTAATAATACCAGGCTTAACATTAATATTATAATATTTACTAATGTCTACACCATTTCTATAAACCATTACTTCAAATTCATTAACGTATGATCCAGCGTCAATCATATCTTTAACTGTAGCATAATTAATAACAATTTCATCACCAGGTATTAAACCTTCTACATTACTATAATATCTAGAATTATCTTCTGTAATATTTTTAACGTAATAGTAATTACCATTATATACATATGATTCATCAGTGATTGCTTCAACAATTAAATCCGTAATAGTTCTAGTGATAGTACCATATTTATCAATAACAAATTCATAGTTATCTGATTGTAAAAGTGTAGTTTCATTAATTACATAGAATTTAACATCATTAATATAATCAATTCCTACTTCAATCATAGATTCAGTTGAATCTAAATCAATAACTACTTTTTCACCTGTAACTAATTTGTCTTTATCAAAAATAATATACTTTTCTGTATCAGTTATATTATCTTCTCTATAATAAGATTTACCATCATAAGGAACAGAATCAGTATTAGTGCTATAAGGTATTTGAATCTTAGTTATATTAATAATACCTGTACCTTCTTTTAATACAAATAAATAGTTACTTGTAATATCTACACTACTTTCGTTATAAACACTAAACGGAACTTCATTACGGTAAGTACCAGAATTAATAATCGTTGGATTAATAATATGTTCATTAATTTCTAAAGTGTGACCTTCCATTACTAATCCAGATAATCTAAACATTTCTGTATTTTTAATAAATTCATCATCATTTGAATCAACTGTGAATAATGGTTGTCCATTATAAGGTCTATTATAAGATTCTGCAGTATATTCAATTACTCTTGGTGTAACTTCCATCATTACTCTAGCAGTAGAATCACCAATATAATTATCTGTAGTTTCAGTTTCACCATTATAAATACTATATTTTATTTTATTAAAATATGTACCTACATTTACACAATCTTCAAAACTATCTATAGCTTCAACTTTAATAGTCTCATAAGATCCGTCTTCAAAATAAATCTTATTACCGATAACTGTAGCCCCTTCAACTAAGAAGCTTTCAACTAAGTTACCTAATAAATCATTTTCAATACCACTTTCAAAACATGGTGTTCCATCATACTCTTTGCTACCAACTTTAGTAGTAACAGTAATAGTTCTACCCTTAACTATAAGTTTTCCAGCTTTGAAAGTAATGTTATAACAATCTGTATAATCACCATCAGCAGATAAGACTTTATAAGAACCATCAATTACGCTATATTCACCATTACCAGTAACAGTTTGACTACCAGTTGTTTCGAATGTTAAACTTTCATCTAATCCAATTCCTTCATTTAAGAAATCCCATTGTTCAGTTGGTAAAGGCATTCCTTCAAATGTTAATGGACTTCCATCATAATATTTTTCAGCAGGATTTAAAACTACTGTAATATCTAATGGAATAATCACTAATTCACCAGACAATAGTTTAATATTATAGTTAGATGATCTATCTATTGTACTATCTGATTTTTTAGTAATAGCTACATCAAAATCATCTGTAGTAATAGTATGAGTACCTACTTTTCTTTCTTTTAAGTTAATAGTAATAGATAATTTATCTATATCTGCAAGAACACTACTATTTTCTAATTGATATAAGTCAGATTCTTTAGATAAATCAATATCCATAGCTTGATATACTTTTTCTGCATATGGCATAACAAATATATCACGCTTAGTTATAGTAAGTTTTCCATATTCATAATTGATTTCATAATTGTTACTATAACCAAAATCATTTCTAACTTTAACTATAACTTCATTATCATATTCGCCAGCATCAATATGAGCTTTATATGATTCAATTTCTAAATAATCAGGTCCAATTAAGGCAGTACCTTCTAACACAGTAGAAATACCTTCTATTGAATCACCATTTAAATATTCTAAATCAGTATAATAAGCTTTACCATCATAAGATTTTGATACACTATATGTCTTAACAACAATAGGTCTAGGATCGATAGTAATTGTACCAACAGTTACATAATTAAATGTATAGTTAGCAGTTACATCTTTATCTCCTACAAATACCTTAAGTGGAACTCTATTTTCATAAGTACCAACATTAATCATATTCGTTGTATCAATAGAATCAACATCAATTTTTAATGTTTCACCCTTACTACTATCTAAGCCACTATGGCTTAAATATGGAGTAATATCTAAATATTTATTTTGATTATAATAAGTTTTACCATCATATATCTTATCTAAGTCAAATGATTCAATAACAATTTCTTTAGGATTAATTATGATAGTTTTTAAATCACAAATAACATTATAATTTGAATTAACTAAATTATTAAACTCATCATAAATGTTTAATGCGATTTTATAATAATAATTACCAGCATTTACTACATCTACATGATTACCATCATTATCGAAATATTCAACATCTATTTCATAATGATGATTATTTTTCGCAAACACTTGATCTAAATAAGTTTCTAAATTAGATAAATCAGTAGATAAATCTAATTCTTCACCATATTCAATAGTAACATTAGTTAACTTATCATTTAAAATAACATCTTCTGGAGTAATAATAACGTTTAACGTAATTTCATTATCAAAATCATAGTTATCTGTTGTATCTACATTACCATTTTTAACAGCTAATTTAACGATAATTTGATGAGTTCCAACATCAATTATGTTATCATATATTCTTTCAACAATTTCAATCTTTTCATTAGAAGCTAAACCATTTGTTGTTTGTAATAATTTATTTATATCCTTAACATCTATGATTATTTTTTCACCTGTATAAGGAGCACAATAATCTTTATAACTTACTTCTAACGTTTGTTTAGTTATTTGTAAATTTCCTTTTGTTACTTTAATGTTATAACAATTTGTTACATCACCTAAAGTAGGATGAATAATTCTAGAATTATCTTTATCAAGATCACATTCAACTACACCATCACTCACATAAGTTGCAGTAGCAGTTGGAACGAATGTTAATTTATCATTACCAATTAAACCTTCTACTTTATATCTTGGAGTTAGTGCAGTTCCATCATATGGTTTATTATCATCCATAATTTCAATAACTACTTCCGCAGCTGTTACTGTAATAGTTCCAGGTTCAGCAACAACATTATAAGAATGTGTTATATCTTGACCATCTTTGTTATAAATCTTATAACCATTTTCTTTAAGTGCATTTTCTACACTTCCAACAGTCGCAATTTTACCAGTTGTGTTTAAGTTTATACTAGCACCATCTACAAATTTATTTTCATTATCAGAAGTATGATTATAAACATACTCTACAGATGTATGATAATCACCATTATAAACTACCACTTTATCAACTAGTTTTATATAAACAGTAATTGGATCAATTGTTAATGTACCACCATTTGTTACATTAACAAAATAGTTATCTGATACTTCGCCATTGGCTTTTGTAAAATTATATCTATAAACTATTAGATAACTACCAAAATCGGTTTTGTCTTCCATATCAGAATAATCAATAGTTAATAATTCATTAGGAATTAACACTCCATTAGTTATTGTTATATATTTAGTATAATCAAAATCACTTTGATAAATATTTAATGGTTGTCCATCATATTCTTTATTTTGATCTAATATCTCAACATCTAATGTGACTTTTCTAATCTCAATTTCACCTGGTAGACATTTGATATCATAATTACTTGTCACATTTATACCATTCTTATCTTTAATAATAAGATCTATACTATATGTATAGTTTCCAGCATTAATCATCTCTGGAACATTTTTAGTATCTAATTCGAAATAATCATTACCAACCATTTCATTATTAAGATAATTATTTACTTCATCTGAAATATACATTGAATCAGATCTAGTAAAATAATCTTTACCATCATAGACATTTTCTTCTCTTTTATCTGATACTACACTAAACTTAATAGGTTTAGGTTGAATAACAATATCATTAAAAATAGTTGTAATTTCATAGTTATGAGTTGATGGACTACCATCAGTTTTTTCTATTCTATATTCAATACTATTAGTATAAGATCCAGCATCAACCATATCTAAATTCCATTTAGTAGGAATAATATTTTCACCTAAACTTGTTGTAGTATTTTTAAGAATATCTTTAGGTTGACTAAATTCCGTATAATAAGCTTCACCATTATATACATATAGATTATCTGCTTTTGTTTCGATAATTAACTCAATCTTATTAATAACAATATTTCCATATTGATATTCTGGAATATGATAATTATTTGTTACATCATCACCATTAGCGTTAACAATCATAAACTTAACGTTATTGATGTATCCGCCTTCTTTATAATCTATAATGTCTAAATTAATAGTATCTCTATCAATAACTAACTTTTGACCATCAGCTAAAGTTCCATTAAAGTTAATGAACTTTTCTACTGAATCATTATAAGTGAAATATGGTTTTCCATCATAGTCTTTACCAGCATTAATATATGAAATTTCTAAATAAATAGCTGAAATAGTTAGCTGTCCATCATTCCATATAATATTATATGAACTAGATACATCTACACCTTTTAAGTTAGTGATAGTATATGTATCTTTTTCTAATTTTACAGTACCAATATCAGTTCTACTACCTTTAGTTGTAATACTGAACTTATCATAATATTCACCAACGATTTGGTAATCAGTTGATGTTTGTTCTTGACCATTATATGTTTTAGTGACATCTAAAATATTAACAGTCAAGTTTTGTTTATTAATAGTTAATGTACCCGAATAATCAACTATAAAGTCATAATTATATGTATAGTCGACTCCGTAAACTAAATAAGTGATTTTTTCTACACTATTATTAATAACACCATTTACACCTTCATGGTAATATGTAATACTACCTGAAGTTTTAATAATTAATTCATAATTAGTTTCAAATACATTGCTGCCGGCCACAAATGAATAAGCGTTATTTGTAGTTAATGAGCCATTATCTATAGTTAATGGTGTACCATCATATGTTTTAACTACATCATTAATATTAATATGAACCTTTGCTGGATTAATAGTGATAGTACCAAAATCATATTTAAATTCATAATTACTATGAGTTGGATTATCGTCTTTATCAACAACACCAATAACAGCATAATTTTGATATGTACCAACATTAACCATTTCAGTGTTATAACCATCCATAACAATGTATTCAACATTACCACTAGCTAATAAGATTTCATTATTAGTTCTATCGATAATATCATTAAATGACTTGTAATTATCATAATATGGTAAACCATTATAATCTTTAGTTCCTCCAAATGTCTTAATTTCAAGGACTTTTTTATTAATTGTTATTAAACCATATTTATAATTAATATTATAATTATCTGTTACTAACTCACCATTACTATCTTTAATGATAATTGTCATAGTGTTAGTATATGTACCAGCATTAATTATACTTGTTTTAACTGAATTATAATCAATAGTTGCAATATGACCTTCAGCAACAACTACCTTAGTTAAGTCTTCTTCTAATCCAGGAACAACATCAAAAGACTCACCATCATATGTCTTACTAGAATCACTAAATGTCGTTACTGTTATTTGTTTTTTAGTAATAGTAATCTTACCAGGATTAATAGTAATAGAATAATTAGATTTAGTTGAATTGTTATCTTTATCTAAGATATCAATTTCATTTAATTGAATTAATCCTTCATAAGAACCCACTTTAGATGGATTATCTAATAAATTGATTTCTAATCTTTCACCATTAGCTAAACCAGTAATATTACTTTCAATAGAATTAATGATTTCATTATTATAATATGGTAAGCCATTATATTCTATAGTTTTATCATGACGTGTAATTGTAATCTTTTTCTTGTTAATGTTAACAGAACCTGCAACATAAAATTGATAGAAACTTGTTACGTCTTCTAATGTGCCATTAGTATCTCTAATGATATTAATATTAACAACATCAGCAGCAATATATTCTCCTACATTAATAGGATTATTATTTAATGTGATTTCTAAAGTTTCATTTGATGGTAATTTGAATGTGTCATAAATGAAACTTAAATTATCTTCATTAAAATATGGTAAACCATCATAATCTTTACTTCCACTAAATACTTTTAAATCAACTACTTTTCTATTAATAGTTACACTACCATTAATAACAATGCCATAGTTATTTAATAAAGAATTTCCGTCTTTATCTAAAATATCAATATCAATAAAGTTATGTGCATAATATTTACCAACATTAATGTTTTCATTAATATTTAAAACTAATTCTTCATCAGTTGGTAGATCTTTAAAGTAATCTTTAATGATATCAATATTAGATTCATTAAAGTATGGTAAACCATCATATGATTTAGATCTATCATTAATATCTACGTTAATAATCTTATCTGCGATAGTAATATAACCATAAGCTTCAACAATGTTATAGTTAGATGTTGTTGGAATACCATCTTTATCAACAATCTTAACTTTTACTTCATTTTCATATGAACCTCTTAAAGTCATATCTTGGTTATAAGTTTCAATCTTAACTTCCTCAATAACACCATTATTAAAATTAATAACACTGTTAATTAACGCAGCTTCATAATTTGTTTCATTATAATAAGGCAAGCCATCATAGTTCTTACCCGCTGATACTGTAGCAAGTATATATTCAGCTTTATCGATTGTTAATGTACCAGGTGTTGCGCTAACAACATATGATAACGATACATCTTCACCAATACTATTAACAACCTTATAGCTTGTCATACTATTAGTTATAGAACCAACGTTTTTAATTGAACCGTCTGTAGTAATTGATAATGTATCACCAGTTGCGACATTCTTATCTACTACATCAAATTCTCTCATTGTTAAAGAGCTACCATCATAAGTTTTAGAAGCACTCTTGATTACAATATTAACTTGACGTTTTGTGATAGTTAATGTAGATGGAACTGCAGTAATAATGTAATTTGATTTTAATTCTTTTCCATCAATGATTAATGAATAATCTAATAATTCATTAGATACTGAACCATTGTTTTCATTTGTATAATAAGTGATTGAACCACTAGTAGTTAATATTAATTTTTCTTTAGCACCTATAATTTCTTTAATACTTCCTTCAAATCCACTACTATATACCCAGTCAGTTGATGTAAGTGCTATACCATCATATTCTTTTGACTTTGGTAATAACTCAATCTCTACATTTCTAGGAGTGATAGTTAATGTACCTGATGTTGGTGTTAATTTATATGATTCTGTAACATCAACACCATCATTCATAATTACATGATTAGATAATTCATTTAGAGTATTTTTATCATTTACATATGTAACACTACCATTAGTTTCAATAGTGATAATATCACCATCGATTAATGAAGTATTATTAATAAATTCATATTCAGTAGATGTTAATGCAGTACCATCATATGGTCTAGTTGCATCTTTAATCTTAATATCGATATTTCTTGGAGTAATAGTTAATGTACCTGAAATAAATACAAAACTATAATTTTCTTTTAATTCTTTACCATCTACAATTAATGACCAATCAGTAACATTATTATAAATTACACCATTTGTTAAACTTGTGTAATATGTAATAGTACCATCTGTAGTTAATGATAAATTACTATCATCTTCTAAAATACGTCCTGTTGTATTTTTTGTGTATTCCCAATCAGTTGATGTTAAAGGAGTGCCATCATACACTTTTTCTTTACTTACAACTGTGATAGATACTTCAACAACATTAATTTTTAATGTACCAGGTGTAGCGTTAACCTTATAACAAGAACTTACATCTTCACCTGCTTCATTTACAACTTTAAATGAAGTCATAACATTTACTACTTCACCTTCATTTACATATGTAACAGTACCATCAGTAATTATAGTTAAAGTTTCGCCTCTAACTACTTTAGTATTTGATGTAGTAGTATAAGCATTAGATGTTAAAGCTTTGCCATCATAAACTTTATCAACGCTATTAACATTAATATCTATTTCACGTTCAGTAATTGTTAATGTTGATGGATCAGCTTGTACTGTATAACAGTTAGTAATATCTTTATTGTTATATACAATCTTATAACCTGAAAGTTTATTAGAAACTTCTCCTACTTTTGTTATTTCACCCGAAGTTGTAATAGTCACCTTAGCACCATCTACAAATTCAACTAAATTATCATGTGAATAATTCCATTCACTTGAAGTAAGTGGAGTACCATCATAAACTTTAACTTTAGGTAATAAGCTTAAATATATTGTTTGTGGTATAACTGTTAATTTACCATATTCATAATTAATGGCAAATTCATCAGTTACATCAACTTTCTTATCATCTAAAATTTTTACAATGATTTTATTAGTAATTTCTCCAACTTCTATAATAGAAGGAGATTCTACTATTTCTACTTCAAACGTATCATAAATACCTTCTACTTCATAATCTAAAGCTTCTAATTTAGTTCCATCATAAGCTTTAGAAGCTGAAGGTGTTTTAATTTTAATATCTTTAGAATTAATAACTAATGAACCATTAGTATAAGTAATGTTATAGTTAGATGTTACATCCAAACCATTTCCATCTACTATTTTTAATTCATTTTTATTTTCTAATTTACCAACATTAGTTATTACCGCATAATCAACTAATTCGAATTTATGTGATAATAAAATGTGTTTTGAATTTAATGTGTAATCATAAGCTATATCACTTAATGGTTTACCGTCATATAATTTGCTGGCACTTTGTGTAGTAATACCAATTTCTAATTTATTAACAGTAAGTGTACCATATTCATAGCTGATATCATAATTATCTGTTACATCATTATTATCAGCATCAAATATTTTGATTTCTAATACATTTTCTACACTACCTGCATTAGTAATATTAGTTGAGCTAACAATTTTATATGTATGTCCTTCAACTAAATCATATGAATCTTTAGAAATTTCTAAATCATTGCATGATAATAAACTACCATCATATTCTTTAGTAGCACTCTTTGTTACAACAAGAATAGGACGTTTTTCAATTGTTAAATTTCCCACTTCATAACTAATATTATAGTTAGAAGCAACATCCAATTCACCATCCATAATATTGAATGATGAAACAACATTTTTAATAGTACCAACATTAGTAATAGACGTATTTGTTGTTAAAATACCAATGTGATTTTCTATTAAAGTGCTATCTTTTAAAGTATATTCATTTGATGTAAGTGGTGTACCATCATAAACTTTAGATACACTTGGAATACTTACATTAATATTTCTACTTGTAAAACTAATTTCACCAGATTTATTAACAAATGTGTAAGCATTAGTAACATCGTTACCATTTTCATCATGAACAATGATACTTTCAATAACAACTGATGCAGTTGTTTTATTAGATGCGAAATTTTCATAAACAAATTCAGCATATACAAATTTATCGCCTTCTTCTAAATCAGCTGATAGTGAAGGTTTATCACCAAATTCAATTGTTCCAGCAACAACGCTAACTTCAACTTCTTTTGGTTTAATAATAAATTCTACTGGTTTACTATAACTAGTCTTACCAATTAATTTTTCAGAAGCCACTCTCACTTGATATGTACCAGGTGTAGTAGGTTCTTCACTTGTCCATTCATCGCTTCCTTCAGCCAAGTATTCATATGATACTTTTTTGAATAAAGCACTACCTTTAACTTCAATTTGTTCACCATAAACAAATTCAGTAGGTACTTCAATTTTTGTAACCGTACCGGCAGTAAATAGTAATGATAAAGTCAATACTAATACAACCGCAGCGATTGCCATTATTAAGATTTTATGTCTAGAAATATATCTTCTAGTAGCCAAAGCTGTTTTCATCTTATTAACATATTTGTCATATCTCATATATCATTACCTCCTTACATACCATTTTCATTATTTATTTCACTCAGATTAGGAACAACATTAATGTAACCATCTACATAACCAACAGATGGATTTTGATCTACATCTGAAGATTTTGGTGTTAATGTAACTTTAATCTTAACCTTATAGTTACCTACTTCAGTAATAACTCCACCTTCAACTGTATATGTTACTTCAACATCATAGCCACTATCATCTTGAAGACAAACGTAACCACTTGTTGCACCTAAATCTACTAAGTCTTGCATAGTAAATCCATCAGGGAATATATCAAATACTGTATCAGGAATAGTAATAGAATCTACTACGTAAGTGAAATCAAAGTCTTCAATATAAATAGATAAATATCCAAATTCTTCTTTAACAACATAGTTTGCGGTAATATCCTTAGTATTTGTAATACCATCATGTCTAACAAAACTTTGGACTTTTCCGTCTTTTGTTGAAATTTGGTATGACAATGGACGATTAACAACAAATCCTTGAGTTATTTCAGTCCATCTATCACTAAATACAATACGATCACCATTAACTAAATCAATCGAATTTTCACTATTTAAATATTTTACTATTCCAGAGCTTTGAATTTTTATAGAAGTATCAGTATCAACCATAATTCCTTTATCTTTAGCGTTTTGAAGTTCTCCAGTATACTCTTTCTCTACATTTTTTGTAGATACTAAAACATATAGTGGGTTTATTGTTAATGTACCTACTTTACTTGTAACATCAAACATTGGTGTAACATCTGTTTCGCCATATAAGATCTTATAAGTAAAAGTTTTCTTCAAAGTTCCAGCATTAATAAACGGTTCATGTTCATCAAAAGTGATTACCGCTTTATGGCCATCGAAAAATTCTATTTCTATAATATTAGAATTTTCTGCTGCACTTTGATTTTTAGTTTCTTCATTAAATATCAAATCAACATTATTAAAAACGAACTCTTTTCCATCATACGTTTTAGTGTCAGATTTAGATGCTAATTCAAGATCTATTTGAACAGTTACCTTAGAACATTCTCTTGTAATAATATTGTAATTTTTAGTAACATCTTTACCTTCAGCATCAGTTATCACAGTAGTTTTAGGAACATTAAATAAAACTTTATTTTCTGATTTTGCAGTTAATAAATCAGGTATTGTATAAATGTTATTTTCAAAAGTAGGTGCGTTATGACCTTCAATTAAACCTTCTTTTACTGTATAACCACCAGTTTCTACTGTTTGTGAATAACCTGTGTATGTTTCATTAATTTCATTACTAACCAGAATTAAATCCTTTTGATTAATTATGATACTTCCGTTTTGGTATTTAACATCATAATTTTCTAATGAACTTGTTCCGTCAGCTTTTAAAATATCTATTTCAACAATATTTTCATATGGATTTGCATCAATAATTTCTAAATTATATTTAACAAGTTTAATTGTTTCTATTGTTTCTTCAAGTACAATTTCACTACCAGAAGTAACAATCTTACTAAATTCAGTATTATCAGTATAATAAGGTTTTCCAGTATAAGTAGTTTTATCTGAAGCAGTTTTAACAATAACTTGCTTCTTTGAAATTACTAATTCTCCTGAAATCTCTTCTAAATTACAGAATTCTGTTATATCTGTTCCTGAAGCATTATATACAGTTACTTTAAAAGGAATCTTATATTTACCAGCTTTTGTATCTAATACATCTTCAACTTTAATTTCATATGTATAATTGTTGTCTTCTAACACTTTTTTAGATTCTGCAGTTGGTTCTATTTTTATATCTTCAGGCGAAATAGGTTGTCCATCATAAACCTTTTCTATTGAATTACCAATAAATATTAAATCGTTACTAGTTACAGTTAATTTGCCATATACAACCTTAACATCATAATTATCAGTTACAGGATCATTTGTATTAATGTCATAAATTTCATACTCAAATGTATTTTTTTCTTCACCAGGTTCCGTAATAGTTCCTGTTGTCTTAGTAACTAATTTATGTTCTGGAATACCATCTTCATCAAAATCAAGTAATTCACCCATAGTTATTGAACATTCATCCTTAACTAATGGTTCACCATCATATACCTTTGATGCATCTTTCGATGTAATCGTAATACTTAATGGTGTTACAGTTAAAGCTCCAGCTGTAACAACTACATCATAATTTTGAGTTACAATACTTCCTTTTTGATCATAAATAGTATAATGAGCATCATTATTAACAGTACCAACATTAGTAATCTCGCTTGATAATGAAACTTCTAATTTATGTCCCTCAACTAAAGGTGTATCTTTTGATAATTCATATCCATTAGCGCTTGGTTTTAATGGAGTTCCATCATATACCTTAGTTGGAGAAGTTGTTGTTATTTTAATTTGTTTTTTATGGATTGTGATTTTTCCTTCTAATTTTTTAACTACATAATTTTCAGTTACATCTACGCCTTCTTGATCAACAATCTTAT
The DNA here is from genome assembly GCA_045121295.1 of Candidatus Pelethenecus sp. GTDB lineage: Bacteria > Bacillota_I > Bacilli_A > Acholeplasmatales > Anaeroplasmataceae > Pelethenecus. Next base: position 444 of record JBGVFV010000095.1, on the reverse strand, counting down.
AGTTATATGAATTATCAGTGACACCAACATTAGTAAGCTTACCAGTAAAGACAGCTTCAATCTTGTGACCTTTATTTAATTCACCATCAAGAATCTCGATTTGTTCACATTTAATCTCTTCGCCATTATATATCGCTTCTATTGTACCTGATGTAATAATAAGGTTTTCATTTTTAACCATTATTACTCCAGTCATCATAAGAAGGAAATAAACTAAAAAGATAGCAGCTAAACCAATAATTATACTTCCAATTACGTAAACGGATCTACTTTTCTTTACCATAGTTGGTTCCCTCCTTTTTCTTAAGCATTACGAGCTATTCTTAAAATATACTCCTTACATAATGGCATTTGATCTACACCAAATACCTCATCTAAATAATTACATAATCCTTCAGATGCATTTCTAACGTAAACTGGATTTTGGGCTTCTAGCTTACGCAT
>JBGVFV010000094.1:0-20371 GCA_045121295.1 Candidatus Pelethenecus sp. | reverse complement strand
CTTCTTTTGATGCTGGTTCAGCAATATTTTTTACAATTTCTTTATTTTCATTTACTATATCTAATACTTTATCAATTTTATCCATACTACTCACCTAATTCATTCTTATTGTAAAGCTCATAAAGTTCTCTAGTTTTTGGGCTTTTAGCTTTATGATATGCATTACCTATCAAATACATTATTTTAATATATTCACGGAATACTTTTGCTTTTTCTTGAATTGTATAATGCAATAATTCATTATAGTAAAAACCAACTTTATGAAATAAATAATTTAATTCATCATCTATAAGTTTATTAAAATCTAAAGAACTATCAATCCAGGCCTCTAGTTTATCTAATTCTCTAGGGTCCTTTGATTTTAAAACGTCATCAATTGTTTTAATCATTGTGTGAGGAAAATTATCAGTTAATAATAAGTGTCTATCATAAATTGTATTATACACAAGGTTAGCATCAAAATATTCCATTTTGCCTTTTCACTGATTATATTCAAAAATATCTTTAGCGAAAATATATGAATAATTCATTACTTCATCTTTATTATCATTCATGGTAAATTTACCTTCTTCTTTAAATTTTTAAGCTTGGTTTCCCAGTTAAAAGACATATGGAGAATTCGCTTTGTGATGCAAAGTGAAGCACGCCTTATCTTGTTTCCAAAAAGTTATAATTATGTGTTATAAATTCAAAATTATTTTAATTTTATAACACTTATGATAATGTCACATCAACCTTATTTAAAAGCCAATCTTCAATGTTAAAATGAGTTATTCCATCCTTAGACATATCATATTCATCTAGACTAAACACGTATTTTGGTGATGGGTCACGAACAGAATCAAAAGCACCAAATTCTCTTTCAATAACATCATCACTTGATAATAAATATGCTACTTGAATAAAACATTTCTTACCATCTTTAATAGCAACAAAGTCAATTTCACCTTTATAAGTTTTACCAATCTTTACATCATATCCTCTGTATAATAATTCATTATAAACAAGATTTTCTAAAGCATGAGCTACAAATATTTTATTAGAATCGTTACAAGCAAGTAAGAATCCATTATCAACAACAAATTGCTTTTCAATATGTTTTAAAGTTCTTTTAGTTGCTATATCATAACGTTTAACTCTATTTATTAAACAAGCTTGTTCTAATTTTTCTAAATATCTATAAACATTTTCACTGTAAATTGTGTCCGAATTATTTTGATTATAATACTCAACAATACTTGATGCTGAAAATTCTTTAGAAGCATTATTGATAATATATTTAGATATTGTAATAAATGTTTCTTTATTAATCTTGGCTTTAGTATTACATATATCCTTATCAATAATTCCATAATAGATTGATTTTAAATATTCTTTAATATCTTCTTCTAAGTCATAATCCATTCTTTGAGGCATTCCACCAAATCTAATAAAGTTTTGTAATGTTTTTTTAGGAAGTTCTAATCCATTTTCTTCATAGTATTTTACAAACTCACTATAAGTAAAAGGCATTATTTTAAACTCTTTACATCTTCCAACAAGTAAGCTTGCAAGTCTACCTGATAATAGTTTTGAATTACTACCAGTAACAAAAATTGATACATTTTTTGTTGCTTTAAGTGAGGCTAGTACTTTTTCAAATTGTTTAACGTGTTGAATTTCATCTAAGAAAATATAATATTTACTATCATCAATAATTTGTCTTAAGATATAATCATTTAATTTATTATAATTTTTAATTTTAGAAAACTTAACATCTTCAAAATTAATAGATATGATATGATCTTTTCTTATTTTTTTCTCATTAATTATCTCTTCTTTAATTTGATTTAATAAGACACTTTTGCCACATCTTCTTACACCAGTTAAAACCTTAATTAAATTAGATTCATAAAATCTTCTAATATTTTCTAGATATTGATTTCTTTTAATTAGCATATCAGTTCACCTCACATATAGTATACCACAAAAATTAAAAAAGTGTTACAATTTTGAAATTATTTTTAAATTGTAACACTTTTTGTTTATAATAATTGTTTTTACTTTCAATTCCACTGTTTTATTTGCAACATGTGATAAAATTTACACCTAAAGAAGTTAACTGAAAATACATTTTATCATATTCATAATTAATACTTATTGTGCCTGTACTCTTATTCTTATTTCGAACTGCTTCTAATGCGCGATGATTAATTAAATGATCATATTTTGTTTGATCAATTAAATACTTACCAAAAGGAATCTCTATAAGTTTTAGTCTTTCTAAATTTTCTAAGTATTGACAAATATTTTCTGGAAAAGTACATATGCCATAACCAATATCAGAAAAATATTTCACTTGAGTTATTCCTAATCCTTCCTGATTACCAATTTTCATTCTCATATTAATTACTGGTTCTAAGTGTAATAAAATAGGTGGAAGTGAATTTAATATTTTAATTTCGTCCGAACACAATTGAGAAATAATATTTAAAAATGCTGGATGAACATAACTTATTTTGTCTAAATTCATTGAGGATTCTAAAAGTTTTTTATAACTTTCCTTTAAAAGATCATCATCTGTACTATAAGATAATTGTTGTATCAAAGGTACAAATAATCGCTTATCCGGTTGTATCCTTTTATCTTGCGGTATATTTTCTATAGTATCTTTAACAATATCGATAATTTCTTCACGATTGACATATCCATAAGATTGAATTAATGATATTATCTTTATCATCTTTTACAACACTGCCTATAGTAATAATCATAAATCCTCCATCAAAACTTTTCTAATATTGTCATAACTTGTCAAAATTATATCATATTTTTGAGAAAATTAGAAAAAATATGAATTTTTTCGACATTAAATTGAGATTTTTATAAAACTTTTTTGATAAAAAAATAAAAAAAGCAGATATCTCTATCTACTTTCTTCATACTTTATTAAATTTATAACTAAAGACAAACTACCATCGATAAATTCGAATCTAGCATATTCGTCTACTATATCTATTGGTGGAGCCGGGGAGACTCGAACTCCCGTACACAACCATATCCAATATACTTTCTACACGTTTAGTTTATCCTAAATCTTCATTAGCCCTAAGCGAACAAACAAACCAAAGACTAACTACACTCTACTATATTCATCAATTCTTCTTAGAGTAGCAGAAGGTTGATATATCCTACTGTAATGAAACTCTAGCCTAAAAGCATAGGAAACTAATAGGGAGAGCCGCTTGGATTAAATTAGCAAGCGAATGCAGCGCTCATGTTGTTAGAGCGTGCAAATAAATGTGTATTGTTTGCGGTTATTTAAACCTCGACGTTTTTAAAGCGGTCTACCGCTACGTGCTTATATACCTTCAATAATCATGGCGAATCCAAAAACGACCCCATGTATAAGCAATTATAAGATATTTTATAATCACTTTCAACAAACTTAATAATATTTTTATAAAATATTTAATTAGTAATTATTTCTATCTTTAATTGCTTTTCTTATACTTCTTTCAGTATCTCTTTCTTTAATTGTTTCACGTTTGTCAGCTAACTTTTTACCTTTACATAACGCAATCTCAATCTTAAGTAAAGAACCTTCAAAATAAGCTTTTAAGGGAACTATAGCTAAGCCTTCAAGCTTAACTTTAGTTGCAAGCTTAATAGTTTGGTGTTTATGTAATAATAATTCTCTTGATCTAGTTTCATCATGATTAAATAAATTCCCTTGTTCATATTTACTAATATGCATACCCAAAATATAAGGTATACCATTACGAATAATAATATAAGAATCATTAATATTACATTTACCTGCTCTAACTGATTTTATTTCAGTACCAGTTAATTTAATACCAGCTTCAAATTTATCTAAAACGAAATATTCAAATGTAGCTTTTTTGTTAGTACAAACAATCTTCATTGTAACCCTCCAATTCTAGATAATCATCTTTAAACATAAAATCAATCTTTCTTGACTTTTTGTCAGCCTTTATTACAACAACAGTAACTTTATCACCCAATTTATAAGTTTTCTTACCGTTGCTATAACTCATATTATAACTATCATAATCAAAATAGTCAATTAAGTTATTTAATGAAACTAAACCCTCTATACCATTATCTAATGTAACAAACATACCAAATGATGTTACTGATGTGATAGTTCCTTCCATAAACTTATCTTTATATTTACTCATATACCAAGCACTTAACATATCATTAACTGCTCTTTCACATTCTATCGCTTTTCTTTCTTGTTTAGAACACATATCTGAAGCGTTAGGTAGTATTTGATTAAAATGTGTTAAATCTCCTTCTAGGTTGGTTGGATTAATTAAAACTCTTTTAATAATACGATGTGTTAAAAGATCTGGATAACGACGTATTGGTGAAGTAAAATGACAATAATAATGCATAGCCAAACCATAATGACCTAAACATTCATGAGAATATTTAGCTTTCATCATACTTCTTAATAATATATTACTTAAAATAGGTTTATTTAAAGATTCTTCAATCTTCTCTAAAGCTATTTGTAGTTGTTTAGCTTTAATATCTTTTTTTGGTAATTCAACACTTACACCCATTTTACCTAGCATAATAAATGCTTCCTTAAGCTTTTCTTGATCAGGCTTTTCATGTACACGATAAACACATGGTAAACTCATTATTTTCATATTATAAGCTATAGTTTCATTAGTCATCAACATAAAGTCTTCAATAAGTTTTTCAGCTTTATCTCTTTCTCTTAATGTAATATTAGTTGGACTACCTTTTTCATCTAAATCAAACTTATATTCAGGAACATCAAATTCTAACGCACCTTTTTTAGTTCTAATATTTCTAATTTTTTCGGATAATTCAACCATATTCATAATAGATGGAACTAATTCAAAATATTCTTTTTGAAGTTCTAAATCACCATCTATTATTTTATTTACGTTTGAATAAGTCATTCTATATTTAGATTTAATAACACATTCACGTATTTCATAATTAGTTAAATTACCTTCTTTTGAAATATCCATAATACAAGCTAAAGCTAATCTTTCAACATTTGGATTAAGCGAACATATACCATTTGATAATTTAAATGGTAACATTGGAATTACTCTATCAGCTAAATATACTGAAGTACCTTTAGAAAAAGCTATTTCATCTAACTTAGAACCTTCTTTTACATAATGACTAACATCAGCTATATATACACCTAAACGGTATGAACCATCAGGATATTTTATAATATCTACCGCATCATCAAAATCCTTTGAATCATCACCATCAATAGTAAATATTAATCTATCTGTACAATCTAATCTACCTATTTTTTCTTCTTTGGTAACTACATCATTTATTTTAGATAGCTCTTCATCTATTTCATCATCAAACTTATGATTAAAACCATATTCTAAAGCTATTTGACTAATCTCAATACCTGGATCATTTGGTTTACCTAAAACTTCTACAATCTTAGCATTAATAGTATTTTCTAAATATTTTAGCTCAGCTACAACTACCATTCCATCTTCTATATTTGGATTGTTAGCCACATTAGCTTTAATATCAAAACTAGGATTATTAGATACTATATAACATCTAGAAGTCCCTTTTCTACTTTTACGTTTAAACTTACCAATTATAGTTTTATGGGCTCTATCAACTACTCTTGTTTTGATGGCACATAAATGCTTATCTCCATCATTAAATGGATAAAACTCAATAGTATCTCCATCATATACACCTTTAAGTTCAATAGGTGATATATAATAATCATCTTCTTCTCCATCAACGCTAACAAAACCATAGCCTGCAGACTTGATGTCAACAACACCTGTTTTTATTAGTCCATAATGTTTAGATTTAGGTAAATGATAAACTATATTATCTTTAACTAATTCATCTAAGCATTCTAAACATATCTTTTTAGAGATGTTAGAATGCTTTACTATTTGATCTAAATAAACAAAACCTTTATTTAATATTGACATAATTTTTATTTTTTGTGGCATTATAACACCCCTTTCGATAATTTTTGATAAAAAAATGAGATTTCAACATTAAAGTGAAATCTCAAGAATAATTACATATGTAAAGCAACTGATGTAACAACGCTTGCAACAAATAATACAGCGATTACTATAGTAGCTCTTTGTAAAACTAATTCAATACCACGTGTTTTTTGGTTCTTGAATAATTCTGATTTACTACCATTGAATGCATCATTGATATCATCTTTTGAATTTTGCATCATTACAACTACGATTAATGCGATAGCTAAAACTAATAATATATAATCTACCCAAATCATGGCTAAAATCTCCTTAACACTTTAATTCTTTAAAATTATATCACTAATAACGTGATAAATCAATAAATTATTTAATTATTTTTAAAATTAGTTTTGAATCAACCAAATCATCACCAATAGTATAAGCATTCTTAACTACTTCAATAACATTATCTACATTTTCTTTATTTGCATATAATGTTGCTAAAGATTCACCTTCACTAATTTTATCATTTACTTTTTTATTTAAAATTATACCAACACTGTGATCAATAACATCACCAATTTTTTCTCTACCTGCACCTAACATCATAGCAGCATTACCAATTGCAAGTGCATCAATATGACTAACATATCCTGCCTTATTTGATAACACTTCAATATGATATTTAGAATCAGTAAATTTAGTTGGTTCATAAATGTATGATTCGTCTCCACCTTGAGCTTTAACTAATTTAGCTAAAGTATGTAAAGCTTCTTTATTTTTAATTTGTTCTTCTAATAATCTAACTGCTTCTTCTTTAGTATCACAAATCTTAGCAGCTAACACTAAATGAGAAGCAACTTCAATACATAAAGCATGGAAATCAGCTGGACCATTACCATTTAAAGTGTTGATAGCTTCAATAACTTCAACAGAGTTACCAACAGCACGACCTAATGGTTCTTCCATATTTGTTAAGATTGCCGTCATATCTTTACCACAATTTTTACCAATTTGAACCATTAAAGTTGCAAGTTTAGAAGCATCATCTAATGTTTTCATGAATGCACCTGCACCAACCTTAACATCTAAACATATTGCATCAGCACCACTTGCTAACTTTTTACTCATAATAGATGAAGCAATTAATGGAATTGATTCAACTGTACCAGTAACATCTCTTAATGCATAAAGTTTTTTATCAGCTGGAGCTAATACACCAGTTTGACCTACAACTGCAATACCACATTCATTAACTTGATTAATAAATTCTTCTTCACTTAATGAAATATTATATCCTGGAATGGCTTCTAATTTATCTAAAGTACCACCAGTATGTCCTAATCCTCTACCACTCATTTTAGCAACCTTACCACCTAGTGATGCAACTAAAGGACCAACTACTAATGTAGTTTTATCACCAACACCACCAGTAGAGTGTTTATCAACTTTAACACCATTAATAGCACTTAAGTCTAAAATATCTCCACTATGAAGCATAGCGTTTGTAAGGTGAGTTGCTTCAATATCACTCATACCTCTAAAATAAATAGCCATTGTTAATGCTGAAGCTTGATAATTATCAATTTCACCATTAGTAAAACCGTTAATAAAAAAATCAATCTCTTCTTTAGTTAATTCTAAACCATTTCTTTTGTTAATAATTACATCTAATGCTCTCATATCATTCTTCTCCTTGTAATCTATTATAAATTCCAATAATTTTTACCTTATTGAAATCATTTTCTAATTCACTTGTTAATTTAGAAATTATATCCAACTTATCTTTTTGAATATCAAATTCAATATAAAAACTATATCTACCCATCACATCTCTTCTAGGACGTGAAACAATAGCTTTAAGATTTAAACCATAATTACTAAACACTTTTAATATATCATAAAGTAAACCTGCTCTATCATTAATGGGAGTAACCATTAAAGAAGCCATTAAATTATCAGTAGAAATAACCATATCTAATTTTTTAGTTACTCTAACAAATCTAGTTTGATTCTTTAAAGAATCTGTTACATTTTTTACAACATATCTATAATTTGATGTATCAATATGTGTAGGAATAATAGCGGCACTATTATGTTTATTTTCTAAAAATAAATCTAATGATTCCATATTACTTTGAGTAATATATAAATTAAAGTTATTCTCATTTAAAAATGATAAACATTGTCCATGAGCTTTAAATTGTACATATACTGTTTTAATTTCATTTAACGGTACATCACTAACAAAATTAAAACCTACATCTAATTTAACTTGTTCCACAATATGATACCCATACTTTGTAATCGCATCTAATCCTTCAAACACAAAACCATCTAAAGTATTCTCTAAAGGAATTAATGCATCAGTACTATCATCTATAGCCAATATTGACTTAAAAATAGATGGATATAAATCTAATTCATATTTATTTTTTAATAACTCACTAGCAACACAAGTATATGTACCACTAGGTCCTAATACTGCAAGTTTCATACTACTCACCATATAGTGGAATCATTTGATAATCTTTATCTTTATCAAATAAATAAACACTCTTTCTTTTATCCATTTTAAATACCTTAATATCATCATCAATTAATATAGCTGTATCATCTTCTAATGCATATGCATTCATCCCATACTTTGCTACCTCATCATTATAACAATCTAATCCATCATGATCATAATGAGGACAAATAACGATATCTAATAACCCTAAACATTTAACCATCTGATAATTATATATATGATAATTATTTGTGTATATATGTTCATCACCCATCGCATAGCTTGATACCAACATTGCCCCTGCAGATATTCCCATATATAATTTATCACTTGATTTATATTTATGAATGTATTTAGCTAATGGTGATTCACTAGCAATTTTAACTAAGTTAGTTGCTGAACCACCACCAACATAAATTACATCAGTCCAATTGAATAATCTATCAATATTAGATTCCTCTAAATCAATTAAAAATTCAATATTACACTTATAATTTTTAGTAAGATTCTTAAATTTATTTATAGATGAATTTATATCCTTATAGGCAGCTTGAGGAATAAACAAAATATTTGGATTAGATATACCTAAATGTTTAAAAACATTTTCTTCTAATTCAAAATTATTAAGATTAGTTATACTTCTTCCACCTATAAGAACAAACTTCATACTATACTCTCTTTCTAGCTTCTAATCTATAAATTGGACCTAATTTAGACCATTTTTCTTCAAATTCAGTTGTAATATTAAATACTTCAGTATCTTTATGTAAATCTAAAGAAACATTAGAAATTAACCAATTATTTTCATTAAACGATTCTAATGAAAATTCAAATAATTTACGGTTATCAGTCTTTTGGAAAACTGCACCATCATCTTTTAAAATAAACTTATAACTATCTAAGAACGTTTTATAAGTTAAACGTCTCTTACGATGACCATATTTTGGCCATGGATCAGAGAAATTAATATAAATTAAATCTATTTCTTTTTCAGCAAAATATTCTAATAATTTATCTGCATCAATTAAACAAATTTTAAGATTATCTAAATTCATTTCTTCTAACTTTTCAGCTGTTCTTAATAATACAGAATCAAATTTTTCAATAGCAATATAGTTAATATCTTTATTAATGCTTGCAAGTTCACTAATAAACTTACCCTTACCACAACCTATTTCAATGTGAATTGGATTATTATTGTTAAATAAACTTCTCCAATTACCCTTTAGGCTAGCTGGATCATTTATAAAATATCTACTATTATTTAATTTTAATAATGCATCTTTTACTTTTCTTAATCTCATACTACTTTGTTAATTCATATATTGCCTTTACATAAATCTTAACATTATCCATAAAATCAGATACTGATAAGTATTCATCAGCAATATGACAAACATCCTCTCTTCCTATAAAAGTAGGTCCAAATGCTACACAGTTTTTAATGAATTTAGCATATGTACCACCACCAATTACTACTGGTTTTGAATCATAATCACCACTTACCTCTTGATAAGCATTCATTAGTGTTTTTACTAAAGTTCCATTTGGATTAACATAATGATATCCACCAAAACTTAAAATTTCATAACTTAAACCATATTCACTTGAAGCTTTAGAAATACATTCAACCATTTTATCTTTATGGCTTTCTAGTGGTACACGACAATCCATACCTACTAAAATTTTTCCATTATTAATTTTTACAACACCAACATTACTTGTAAGTTCTAACATTTCTTCATCATATAAATCATAACCTAACTTTTTACCAAATGGATCAAAAGTTAAAGAGTTCACAAAGAAATTAGATAAAGCAGTTGGATGAACTTGATTTAAAAATTCAAATAGAATAAAACTAGCATTAAGACCTTTATCAGGACACATCGCATGACTAGCTCTACCATACGCTACATAATTATCGTCAATAATTTCTCCTTGATAATTATTAGCTTTTAAGAATGTTAAATATTCATTCTTATAGTCTTTATTTAATTTCATAGTTGCTTTTGCGGGAACTATATTATATCTATTTCCACAATTAAATTCAACTATGATTTCATCTTTTTTAAGTTCACCAATGAAATTATAATTCATATGTGCTTTTTCACCGTAAATTAATGGATATTCAGCATCAGGTGAAAAACCTAATGAAGGTAATTCTTGAGTCCTAAAATAATGATGTAAACAACGACTTCCTGATTCTTCATCACAACCCATAATTAAACGAATTCTCTTTTTAGGAGTAAATCCACTATCCTTTAAAATCTTTAATGCTAAATATGCTGCCGCTAAAGGTCCCTTATCATCAGTAGTACCTCTACCATACATCTTTCCATCTTCTATAGTTAAAGTGAATGGATCATGTACCCAATCTTGATCAGCAACAGGTACAACATCTAAGTGACATAAAATACCTAATAATTCATCACCTTGACCAAACTCAATATGACCTGCATAATTATCATCATTAAACACATCAAAGCCATCTTTTTTAGCATATTCTAAAATGAAGTCTAAAACTTCTTTATTTTCAAGTCCAAATGGTTCAGTACTATTTGGATCAAATTCTTCTAATACAGATGCATAACTTATTAATTTAGAAAGTAAGCTTATACCAGCTTCTTTATAATTATCATAATTAAATTCCATAAGAAAACCTCCTATTATAATTGTTTAATAGCATTACTAATAGTTTTAGCATCATGAGGAAATAAAGTCTTAACAGTGTTATTTGTAACAAATACACCACTTTGACTTAATTCTTTTAAACCTTGTAAATTAGCTTTTTCTAAATTTTCAAGTTCAAACTTAATTCTTCCATTTTCATTAGTAACACTTAATACATTTTCTTTACCACCTAAAATATCAACTAAATTATTGATAAATTCAGCATCAATTTTAATTTTTTTATTACCTTTTTTATTCTTTAATATCAAAAATACCACTAAAGATAAAACTAGCACTACTGGTACAATGATAACAAATAACAAAACCGTTAATGACATTAAAAACATGATTTTCACCTCAATATATAATTTAAAAGTCCATACACATCAATATATACCTTCATACTTTAATATAGGAGGTGGAAAAATGTTATATGAACCAAACAATCAAGACCGTGATTGTAACTATATCACAGATTTGATTCAAAGAATTAACGCTCTTCAAAGAGAAGTTTTAGATATGAATGATTCAATTTGTATAGGTTGTGAAATAGCATTAATAGCTACTGCATACAATACTATACCTATTACAATCTATACTGACTGTCAAGATCCGTTTACTGCAATCTTAGATTTAGAAGGTACTACAACAAATGTATTTAGAATTGAGTCTATCAAATGTAATAAATATGTAACCTTAAGATTACTTGAAATCACTACTGAAGAACCATTGGTAATCGTTGGAACAAATAGAACAATGGTATTAGATATGACTCAAATCATTGGTATTCAATGTTATGAACCGATTGTAATTGAACCTTGTACTATTGAATAATTATTTATTGTAACCAAATTTTTCAAAAAATTCATTCTTAAAATCTAATAATCTATCTTCTTTAATGGCCAATCTTATTTGGGCCATTAATTTTTTTAAGAACGCTAAGTTATGATATGTAAGTAATCTCATACCTAAAATTTCATCAGACTTAACTAAGTGATTTAAATAGCTACGAGTATATGTTTTACATACAAAACAATCACACTCTTTATCAAGTGGTGCAAAGTCTTCTTTTAAACTTGTATTTTTAACTTGCACTTTACCATGTGAAGTAAATGCTGAACCATGACGAGCATTACGTGAAGGTAATACACAGTCAAACATATCAATACCATTCATAGCACCTACAACTAAATCATCAGGAGATCCAACACCCATTAAATATCTTGGTTTATCAACAGGCATAATATCCTTTAGATATTCTAATGTTTCATACATTTCTTGTTTAGACTCACCAACTGACAACCCACCAATTGAATAACCAGGAAAATCTATTTCCATTAGTTTTTCTAAACAATATTTTCTTAATTCTTTATTACCAGCACCTTGAACAATACCAAATAAAGCTTGTGTATCAGGATTTTGATGAGCATCTTTACCACGTTTTGCCCATCTAATAGTTCTATCAATTGAGTCTTTCAAATATTTATCATCAGCATGGAATGGTGGACATTCATCAAAACTCATGATAATATCAGCGCCTAAGTTATTTTGAATTTGAATAGATTTTTCAGGTGATAAGAATAATTTTTCACCTGACTTATGATGACGGAAAGTTACACCTTCTTCTGTAATCTTTCTAATTTTAGATAAAGAGAATACTTGGAAACCACCACTATCAGTTAATAAAGCGTGATCCCATTTCATAAATCCTCTTACACCACCATGTTTAGCAATTAATTCATCACCAGGTTGTAACCATAAATGATAAGTGTTAGCTAAAATTAAACCTTCACTTACTTCTTCAACTTCACTAGGAATTAATGTTTTAACATTGGCTTTAGTTCCTACTGGCATAAAAATAGGTGTTTCAAAATCTCCATGTGGAGTATGAAGGATACCATATCTAGCACCAGTTTGTTTACATGTGTGTAATAATTCATACCATACAGGTTGTTTCATTATAAAATCACCACTTTTTCAATAATTACTTTTTCTAATGGTTTGTCATAATAGTCAGTTCTAACACCAGCTACTTTATCAACAACTTCAATACCTTCAGTTACAACACCAAAAGCCGCATAGCTACCATCTAAATGTGGTGCATCTTTATGCATGATGAAAAATTGACTACTAGCTGAATCATTCATCATAGATCTAGCCATTGATATTACTCCTCTAGTATGCATTAATGGATTAACCACACCATTAGAGAAGAATTCACCTTTAATTTTATTTTTAGAACCACCAGTACCATTACCTAGTGGACAACCACCTTGAATCATAAAACCTTTAATTACACGGTGGAAAGATAAACCATTATAGAAACCTTCGTTAACTAACTTTAAAAAGTTTTCAACTGTAATAGGTGCTACACTTGGAAATAATTCTAATTTTATTGAACCAAAGTTTCTAATAACTAATTCAATCTTTGGATTTGTTTCATTTAAATATTCTTGATAATTCATAATTCTATTCTCCTATTCTATAAACATCGCATCACCAAATGAGAAGAAACGATATTTTTCTTCTACCGCTTTTTGGTATGCATCTAAAATAAATTCTTTACCTGCTAAGGCACTTACTAACATAATTAAAGTTGACTTAGGTAAATGGAAATTTGTAATTTGGGCATCAATCGCTTTAAATTCATAACCAGGATAAATAAAGATTGATGTATCATTTTTACATTCTTTAAATCCATTATCATAAGCAGATTCTAATGTGCGTGTTGAAGTTGTCCCAACCGCAATAATTCTTTTACCTGCTTTTTTAGCATTATTAAGTGTTTCTGCAGCTTCCTTAGTTATTTCATAATATTCACTATGCATAACATGATTTGTTAAATCCTCTGCTTCTACAGGACGGAAAGTCCCTAACCCTACATGTAGTGTTACAAACACTAATTCAACACCCTTAGCTTTAATTTTTTCTAACAATTCAGGAGTGAAATGTAACCCTGCAGTAGGAGCTGCAGCTGAACCTAAGTTTTTAGCATAAACTGTTTGATAACGATCTTTATCTTCTAATTTTTCATGAATATATGGAGGTAATGGCATTGAACCTAGCTTATCTAAAATTTCAACTAAAATACCTTCATAAATCATTTCAAAATGACAAATACCCATATCAAATTTTTCTATACATTTAGCTTTTAATAATCCGTCACCAAAACTAATAATTGATCCAATTTTAACTCTTTTTTGAGGTTTAGCTAAACATTCCCAAGTATTATTCCCCATATCTTTAAGTAATAAAACTTCAATCACAGCTTTAGTATCTATCTTTTCGCCGATTAATCGTGCAGGAATAACCTTAGTATCATTTAAAACTAAAACATCATTTTCATTTAAATAATCAACAATATCGCTGAACTTTTTATGTTCAACTGTTTTATTTTTTCTATTTAATACCATTAATCTTGACTCACTACGATTAGTAAGTGGAGTTTGAGCAATCAACTCTAATGGTAAATCATAATCATAATCAGTAGTCTTTATCATTTGAATAACCCCTTCATATAAGAAATTCCTAATTGTTGATAAGCCTTTTCAGTAGCTACTCTACCACGACTAGAACGCATAATATATCCTTCTTGAAGTAAATAAGGTTCATATACATCTTCAATAGTTGTAACTTCTTCACTAATAGTAGCGGCTATTGATTCAACACCTACAGGACCACCTTTAAATTGATTAATAATAGCTTTAAGATAACGATAATCTGTATAATCTAAACCACACTTATCAATACCTAATTTACTTAACGCTAAATTACAAATCTCTAACGTTATAACACCATTATTTTTTACATCAGCAAAATCCCTAACACGTCTAAATAAACGGTTAGCAATTCTAGGTGTACCTCTACTACGACTAGCAAGCTCATCTAACGCATCATTTTCTATTTCACATTCATACACTTTTGATGTACGATATATAATTTGTTTTAATTCTTCAATAGTATAATACTCTAACCTTAAAACAACACCAAATCTATCTCTAAGCGGAGCAGATAAATCACCAAATCTTGTTGTTGCTCCAACTAAAGTAAATGGAGGTAAATCTATTCTAATACTCTTAGTACTGTTATCCTTACCCACAACAATATCAAGTACATAATCTTCCATAGCACTATATAATACTTCTTCAACATATCTAGGTAAACGATGAATTTCATCAATAAATAAAATATCACCTTCATTTAATGTCGAAAGAATTGCAGCTAAATCACCACTTCTTTCAACTGATGGACCACTAATAACTTTAATATTAGTTCCCATCTCATTAGCAATAATTTGAGATAAAGTTGTTTTACCTAATCCAGGAGGACCATATAATAATACATGATCTAAAGATTCATTACGCTTTAAAGCCGCCTTAATATAAACTTCAAGCATCTCTTTTGCATCTTTTTGACCAATATATTCATTCAAACATTCTGGTCTTAACGATAATCCATCATCCATAGATAACTCGTTAGGACTAACGATTCTTTCATCTTTCAACTAAATCACCTACTTCATTAAAAGTAATAAAGCTTGTTTAACTAACTGAGCTTCATCTAAACTTAAATCAAGTTTCTTAACAATCTTAGAAATATCTTTCTTTGCATAACCTAAAGCAATTAAAGCTTCTTCAACATCCTCTAGCTTACTATTATTAACAACAACCTTTTCAGTTAAATCTATTTTACCTTGTAAGTCTAATATAATTTGTTGACTAGCTTTAGCTCCAATACCAGGGAACTTTCTTAAATATGCATCATTTCTAGTTTCAATAGCCTTAACGACCTCATTAACTGTACCACTAGCTAAAATAGATAACGCACTCTTAGGTCCTATACCACTAACAGAAATAAGCTTTAAGAATAATTCTTTTTCCTCCATAGATACAAATCCATATAAATCTATTAAATCTTCTCTAACATATTGATGTACAAAAACTTTATATTCACTATTTAAATTAAAATTATAAGGATTACTTACTATTAATAAATACCCTATTCCATTATTTTCTAAAATTATATTTTTCGGTGTAACCATAGTTACAATTCCTTTAATATAGCCATACATAAAAATCACCATTTATGATTATATCATAAAATTTTCAACAATTAAAGAAAATTAACATTTTATACCAAAGAAAAAAGTATTTTAATATTTCTTTATAAAATACCAAAATACTTTACTATTTTTATACATTTTTTACTCTTTTTTTATAAATTTTGGAGGTACTATTCCAGGATATGGTTTACCTCTAACATTTTGAACTATATCTATTTCAATTTCCTTCTTATCTGGAATTATTTCTACTTCTTCAACCACATCAACAATTTTAGGATAATACTCTTTAACGAAACTTTCTGTATTTTCTAATATTTGCTCTACCTCTTCAGTTATTAAAGGAACCTTAATCTTCATTCCACATATAAGGTTTTTAAAATCTGTTATATGTAAATTATAACTTTTTATCGTTTCATAACTCACTCTATATAGATCCATTATTTCTTCTATTCTTTCTCCATTTTTAACAATATGTTCTAGCATTATATTCACCATTCATAATATATGCCCTCTTTTTACATTTTACCACTACTAATCTTTGACTTAACACAAAAATAATTATATAATAATTATTAGAGACTTTAAAAAGGAGTGAGATCATGATTAATCAATTTAAAGATGAATATCAAAAATTAATAAATGATTTTTCAGTTATTGATGAAAATGATCCTATAACTGAAGAAAAACTATCTTTAGTTAACTCACTATTAAATTCTTCTACTGATGAATATACAAAGATAAAAAGTGATTTAAAAAAGAAAAAGAATAATTTCGATAAAAAGAATAATCATACAACTAAAAAATATAATAAAAAAGTTGAAAATATTGAAGAAATTTATATAGAAAAAATTACTCAAAATAAAGAAAATCATACAAATTCTTGTAACAAACTTAAAAATAAATTAGAACAATTTAAAATTGATTCTAGTTATGATATTCAACAAATTGAAATTAATTTTGACTTTTTCAGCACTTCTATCGAACAAAGTAAACTTGTATTATTTGACGACTTTTTAAAGAATAAAAAACGTTATGACTATCAACTTCAAATGGCTAAAAATACATACAGTGATATAGTTCAAACTAAAAATATAGAGTTAGAGAATTCATTAACACAAATAAATAATAATTATGTTACTACATCATTAAATCTAAAAAAAGAAACTGTAAACTCTACTCTTTCAATTCAAGAAAAAATAGCTGAAAACGAAAAAGAGCTTAACCAATTTTTATCACTTATTCAAAATGAAAACAATAGTCTTAAAGAAAAATACAGACAAGAAAGTACTTTACTTAATGAACAAATCAAAAAGATAATTGCTGAAAAAAATAATAATTTGGATAACATGCGTAATGAGTATAATCAAACTCTTTTAAACATGAATCTAGAAAAAGAAGATAAAAAGAATGAGTTACACGCTAAATCTCAAGCAATCCTTAAAGATTTCGTTACTAAAATTAATGAGATTGATGCGGAAACAAATGAATTAAAAACGAACTATGAAAAAACTGTTTTAGAAATAAAACGTAATTATTACAATCTTGTATATAATAAAACAAAGGTTTTCCACAAAGAAATTTTAGATTTACATACTTCTATTACAGATAAAAAATATCTAAACAAATTATTGCGTTTTAAAAACAATCAATATGCTTCTGATATTTCATTTATAAAAAAGGATGCATATCATAAACTTAAAGAATTAGCTAAAGAATACAATATTACTATTAATCAAAATAAAACTAATAAAACATTATTAGATTTAGATAAAAACTATAATATTAAATCTTTATCTGATGAAGAACAATTTTACAATAAATATTATCAAGAAAAAGCTAATATTTATGAAAATGACTATAACCTTTATGTAAAAAGAACAAATAATGAATTCAATCAAAAAGTTAATGATGTAAAAACTAGAAGCCAAAAAAGAACCAAATTATTAGAAAGAAATCATTTGGGTATTGATATTAATTATTCTAAGAGAATAGAAACTATAACTAATAAGATTAATAAACTTAAATATGAATTATCTTATGAAAAAGAGCTTGAACGAATTTTTGAAAAGTATGAAGAAAATAAATACACTACAACTTTAAATTTAACTAAAGCCACTAATCTATTAGAAATAGAAAAACATAAATTATTAAAAGAATATAATATCGATAGATATAATAATCAAATTAATGGTTTAGAATTAGATAAATCATATGGTTTAAAACGTTTAGACATAGAAAACGAATATAAAAACATAAACAAAAATTATGAAATAAAACATATTAAACTTTCTTTAGAAAAAAATATAATCACTACTTCTTATGCCATAAAAAAGGAAGAGATTTATGAAAAGTTTAATAAAGAAAAAATTAATATTGTTAAAAATAATTCTGAAGTAACTGCAAAAGAAAAATATATTAATACTCTTAAAGATAATAATTTATTTTATTTGAATTTACTAAAAGATTCATTTATAGAATTTTCTACTAAACTAATATCTTTATATAATAACGTTATTGATACTATCATTGAAAATGTTGAAGATTCTCCTTCTAACGCAACATATATATATCGTTTTGTATCAAAATTAGCAAATACTTTTACAAATTTATATAATACTTATTTAGGATATTATATATCATTAATAAATGATTCAACAAATGAAAAAATAGCTTTCATTCATGATTTTAGATATAAAACATTATTTGAAAATCTTAAGGATAATTATCAAAAAGAACAATTAATTGTTAAAACTAAAAAAGATGAAATAGAAAAAAAGATCGATTTAAATAATAAAACAATTGAAAATGTTAAAAACAAAATATTTACATTAATCAATGACAATGAAATGATTGAGAAAAATAATTCATTCCATAAAAAAGATAAAAATAATATGGAAAATCAAATTATTGCAGATAATTTATCTAAAATACAAGATTATAAAGAAAAGAATGAACAATATTATAAATTAAATAAATCGTTAATTATAGAATCTAACGAAATATCTAAATTATTAAAAGCTAAATTTTTGGAATATAAACAAGCTAGAAAAATATTAAAAAATAAAAAATATTTTGATACTAAAATATTTATTTCATTTAAAGAAAATACTAACTTATTCTTCTATTCTGTTATAAATAAATTAAATAACTTTACAAAACTAACAAAAAAAGACAATATTAAATCTTTAAGTTTTATTAATGGCTTTAAAGGTAATTTTAATAAAATATTAAGATTCACCAATAAAGGATTTACTGAATTATTAGATAATTATAATATTAAAATTAATAAAGAAAATCTTTTAAGAACAAAAATAAATAAAAATAACTATAAAAAAGATATTCAAGATTATACTAATAAACTAAACATTGAATTAGAAAATTATAATAAAGAATATTCAATAGCTATAAATCAACAAAACAGATTATTAGAAGATAATAGTAAAAATATCGAAAATAATAATAGTTATTTCGAAAAGATGATGGATGATGCATCTTATAATTATGAATTAGAAAGTCGTACGTTACAAAGATACTTTAAACAACAAACTAATGTATTTTATGAACATTATTATTCATTATCAGATAATAATACTAATATTATTAACTATCATAATTCATTATTAAAACAAAATGAAAATGATTTTAAAAATCAAAAAAATATTTTCAGTAAAAACTATACTAACTTATGTAATAATAGTGATAACCAACTTAAAAAGATTTTAGATGAAAAGAATGCATCTATTCAAAATTTACCTATAATATATAAAAATAATTCTAAATCATTAGAAAAGAATTTTAAGCGTATGCAAAATGATTTAACTAAAGAGATTAAGTTAGCAAAAATAAATCACTATTTATTACGTAAAAATCTGGATAAAGAAATTAACATCTTTAAAGATCAATTAGAAGATTTACTTAAAGAAAATAGTTTAAATCTAGAAAATAATATAAAAACTGAACAAAAGAATAGCGAAATTAATTGTAAACAAGCTATACGTTCAATTAAAATTGGTACTTTAAATTATAAGTAGTACTAATCAAAATCGAGCTATAAAAAGTTTGTAGGGTGACCTATAAACAGATGTAGGAAATGATAAAATAAATAAAGCGTATTTTTCCGAAAATTATCGGTTTAAAATACGCTTTTTT
>JBGVFV010000093.1:0-1871 GCA_045121295.1 Candidatus Pelethenecus sp. | reverse complement strand
TTCTATTGGACATATACTAGAAACTATAGACAAATTAATCACCAATAGAAGTATACCAAAAACGAAGTTAAAAAAATAGAGGGCATTATGCCCTCGTGAAGAATAAATCAAATTTATTAATTTGTTTATTCTCTTTTATTATGTTATAATAATTTAAATGTTTAAAAAAACGGAGAGATGAAAATGAGCAATATTAAATTTTACAAACAACCTACAATTCCTATTGAAATGCATAAGGTAAGAATTATTCAAAAATTAAATCTTTTACCTATTGATGAAAGATTAAAAGCAATCAGAGAAGCTGGTTGTAATACATTCTTATTACGTAATAAAGATGTATATTTAGATATGTTAACTGATAGTGGTACTAACGCTATGAGTGACCGTCAATTAGGTGCTATGATGATTGCAGATGATTCATATGCTGGTAGTGAAACATTCTATAGATTAGAAAATATAGTTAAGAAGTTTTTTGGTAAAAAATTCTTTTTACCTGCACATCAAGGTAGAGCTTGTGAGCATATTTTAGCTAAAACATTAGTTAAAGAAGGTGATGTAGTTCCTATGAACTATCACTTTACAACAACTAAAACACATATTAATTTACAAGGTGGACAAGTTTTAGAAATTTTTAAAGATGAAGCTATTAAATTAGTTAGTAGTGAACCATTTAAGGGTGACATTGATATAAATAAATTATTAGATGTTATTAATGAATATGGTGCTAGTCGTATTCCATTTGTAAGAATCGAATTAGGTACTAACCTTATTGGTGGACAACCTGTAAGTTTAAAGAATATTGAAGAAGTATCAAAAGTATGTAAAAAATATGGAATTAAATTATTATTTGATGCATCTTTAATTACAGATAATTTATATTTCAATAAATTAAGAGAAGAATCATGTAAATATAAAACTATTCATGAAATTGTATTAGAAATGTGTAGTTATGCTGATATCATCTATTTCTCTGCAAGAAAATTAGGTAGTGCTAAAGGTGGCGGTATCGTATTTGATGATAAAGCTTTATATGATGAAATGAAAGTATTGATCCCTATTTATGAAGGATTCTTAACATATGGTGGTATGTCTACTAGAGAAATGGAAGCTGTTGCTATTGGTTTAGAAGAAGCTTTAGATATCGATATGATTAGCCATGGACCTGAATTCATTAATGAATTTGCAAGACGTTTATCTAATTATAATATTCCTATTGTAACTCCTCCAGGAGGATTAGGTTTATATATTAATGCAAGAGAATTTGTTGGTCATATTGATCCTAAAGAGTACCAAGCTGCTGCATTAGTTTCAGCTATTTATATTGTAAGTGGTGCTAGAGGTATGGAAAGAGGTACTTTAAGTGAAGAAAAAAATCCAGATGGATCTGAACATATCGCAAGTTGTGAATTAGTAAGACTTGCTTTACCACGTAGAGTATTTACATTATCTCAAATTGAATTTATTGCTGATAGAATTGCTTGGTTATATGATAATCGTCATTTAATTGGTGGTTTAGAGTTCGTTGAAGAGCCATCAGTTATGCGTTTCTTCATTGGTAGATTAAAACCAATTGGTGATTGGCAAGAAAAACTAGTTGAAAAATTTAAGGAAGATTTTGGAGACAGTTTATAATATATGAAATATGAAGGGGTTTCAAAACAGCAAATTTAAAACTATAAATCTCTATAAAACCTATATTTTATAAACAAATTTAAAAAATAACAAAAACATTTATATGTCCAATATTTTGTGCATAACTTGTGTTATACTACGCATAGAAGGTGGTGAATTCTATGTATACGTATAAAGTTATGATACATCCAAATAATAAACAAGCTACTAAGATTCGTCGTACATTAAATAAATGTATA
>JBGVFV010000092.1:0-4065 GCA_045121295.1 Candidatus Pelethenecus sp. | reverse complement strand
TACAGATAGAGGGATTTTTCAACCCCTCAATTAACATTTTCTTCTAATAAAACAATATCATCTATTTCATCATATGGTTTTAAAATAAAATGTGGCAACATATACGTTTTACCGTTAATCTCTACATCTAAATATTTATCGTAAATTCCGCCACGAACTACACCAACACTACCTGGTAGTTTATACTCATAATTCTCAAATATACTATACATTATTCCGTATCGCATACAGTAGGAAATTTTATTACCATAATCATCTTCTGCTTCATGTACTGCAATACCTTCATTTCGTAAACAATCCAAATCCTTAACTAAAACAACATCACCTAAACGGAAAAAGTAATCCATTTTCTCACTCCTAATGTTTATTACATGAACAATTACATTCACATTCACTTAATGATTTTCCACAGCAACCACATTCTTCTTCACGTTTGCAAGTACATTCAGCTTCTTCATGGCATTCACATTCGCAACCACATTCACAATGAGCTTTACATTCACATTCACAACATTCACATTCACGTTCTACACAATCTTGACAGCCACACAATTCATCACAACATTCACGACAACATTGTTCTATTTGTTTTGCTTGTTCACGTTTGCTTAAAATTGAATCGTAAATTAGACTTCCTAAACTTAACACTGTTGGAATCCCTACTAATAAAGCACCTAACATTAAAACAGTTTGTTCATTTACACTCATGCACATCAACCTTTCTTAAATTAATTTTTGACCTAGTACGTATCCTATTGCTTTAAATAACGACCACTTCAAACTATCACTCCTAGTATGTTTATTACTTCTATATTATATTACAAGATGGAGGGTTTTTCAACCCTCAATTATTATTTTTTAATCTTTTTAATACCTTGAAGAACTAAATGTGTTACAATCATTGCAATCATACCTACTGCAATTTGTGAAATATTTGGTAGTAACTGAGGTGCTAAGAAGAAAGCCGCAAGTCCTAAAATACCAACTAATAATTCACCATCATCTTTAGCGTGTGTTTCACTAATTTTACTCATAGCAACTAAACTGAATAAGTATAATAACATACCTGCTAAAGCCGCACCTGGTATAAATCCAATTACATAATTAACCGCAGGAATGAAACTCATAATGATGAATAAAATACCTGCTACAATAATTGACTTAGGATTTGCATATCCTGTTGCTCGAACATAGGCACATGACTCTGAATAAGTTGTTACTGACATACCACCAAATAACCCTGCCACAATACTTGCTACTCCATTACCAATAATAACTTTGTCTGGTTCGTATTTGTTTCCTGTAACGTCTGCGGCAAGTTTACTATCACCTAATGCCTCTGTTGCCAATGCGAAGAAAATTAAACTAGCTACAAATGTTGTTGTATTAAATGCTGGTGAAACAAATGTTGGAATAAATACTCCACTTACTGTTGAAGTTAATCCATACATTAATCCATGAACTAAAGTACCTGCTAGAATACCTAATGGGAAAGCAAATTGTTTAGTACGTTTAAATTGATTAAACAATGCAATTCCAATAATTGTGACAATACCTGTAATTGGTGCTGCCATTACTAATCCAACACCTGTTCCAATTAAGTTTACTGCAATCATAAATACTGCTAAATTAAGTATGTACGGTGTAAATATTTTTAGTACTTTTGGTTGAAACTTAATTAATAATGCGAACAATACATAGAAAATTCCACCTAAAATCGTTGTACCTACCACATGGTCTAATCCAAATGAACTCATAGCAATCATTGTACCTAACCAACTACCACTCAATCCCAACCCAATCGGAACTTTACCTCTAGTCAAGAGTGTGAATATAATACATCCTAGACCTGATGTAAAGAGTGTTACTGGTAAACTAATTCCTGCTAACTGTCCAATCAGAACTGTTGCTGTCAACATGGTTAGCATTTGAAGAACACCATGGTACAACACTAAAGACATTTTTTCACTTTTCATAGAACTAATCAACCTTTCTTATAGTAAAATTATATTTCCCTCAGTTTTCACTGTTTTAGGACTATTTAACTCACTTACCCCAACTAATAAATAATACTTGTTAGTTGTTTTTTCATCACGTAAAATATGGTAATCTACTAAGGCATACTCTTTAAGAATTTCATTTAATTTACTTGCAATTTCACTTACATCCAAATGAAACTCCATGTATCGTTCATTCATACAATCACTCCTTATTTATATTTTCTAATTTTTGCCAATCGTTTGTAGTAAATCATTTCCTGTAATGTTCGTTCAGCTAATTCCCATTCTTGTTTACAACAATAATCTAATTCAAACAATAATTTCTCTAATACATCAATTTCAATTTCTTCTAATACTTCACCATTTCTAAGTTTCTCAAAAATCATTTCAATGTTAATCACTGTTTATCATCCCTTTCTTTTATTTCTTACACTATAATAATAGTATAAACGATAGGGTTTTTCAACCCCTGTTGTTGTACTTTGGAACTTTTCTAATAAACATTTTTAAATCTAACCAATATTCATTTTCAGTTTGATTTTCTTCAATATATGTACGTGCATCCTCTTCATTGTCAAAATAAAATAACGGTAATTCATACTCATAATTACATTGACATACTAAATAAATATACTCTAATTCCATACATATCACTCTTTCTTTAATTTTTTTCCACATCTGTAATATCTTGCTCGTCTTTATCTGTTCTAATTCTATGTTGAAATGTTGGGAAACGTAAACTATATTTTGTTTTATCTTTCTCATTCTGAGTTACTTCAAAATACTTAACCTCAATTACTTTCCCCATAATACTTTCGGGGTGTTCCCAATAAATCAATCGTTCATCATCAGTAAATCCACTACCAACTTCACAAGTCATTTCTTTCCCATTGTGTAGGAACTTAACTTCTACTGCTCCTAGCTTTCCTAAATTTTTTCCTGTACCCTCAACAATTCCTGTCACTAAAACGTCTGCGTCTTTGAATGTTTTAACTTTCAATAATTTTTTAGTTCGTTTACATTCATAAGTGCCTTCCATGAGGTTAATCATTAATCCCTCTCCACCTAATGCTTCAACTTGTTTTAGGTGAGTCATTAAAATATCTTCATCAAATTTACCTATATAAAATACAGTTACTGGTTTAACGTGTTTTAAGTCGTTTAGAGCCACGAAAGCTACATCCATAATACTTCGTCTAGCCTTGTATCTAAGAGTCGTTAAACCGCTCATAAATTCGTTTAAAGGCACAAAATCAAACACATGGAACTGTAATTTTAATTTATCTCTATGTCTACCTTTTTTACGTGCCGCACTACTTGTTAAAGCGTATAACTCTTGTGAATTTAATCCCTCAACAGGCTCATGGACTAGTTCTCCATCAATTACTACATCTTCTCCATGAACTAAGTTGTCCTCTGAAATTGCTACACATAAGTCATTCAATTCAGGTATTAAATGTTCTAATCCCTCATACTCTTGTCCTTTACGTGTAAAGAACTTCTCTTGAACAGGATTGTATACAATACGAAAACCATCTAATTTCTCTGTAATACATACATCTTTATTCTTTAAGGCACCAGGTTTTTGTTTTGCATAACTTTCCGCTAATTGTACATCAAATTTAGGAATGAAATCTTTACCAAATACCTTGTTCAAGGTTGTTACGTTTACACCTAATTTTAAATCTTTTACCATAATTCCTTGTACCATTTCACGTACTTGTTCATCTTCAATACTCATTAATAAACGCTTTGCTAACGTGCGCAGTTCGTCATTAATATTATTTTGTGCCAATGTGTCTAATACTTCAAATACTTCATGTTCATTGGCAATAGCATATGTCATTGTTTTTGGCATTGTATTGTTTAATATTTTTTCTGACAAACCAAACATTAAAAACGGATTATAGCAATAATACAATACGCCACGTAATGTTACTGAATAATCTTGTTTATCACCATTTTCTAGTAATTGTTGTTTTGCATTGGTACTACTTGTCTTTCTCACCATCTCTAAAACTTTCGCAACTTTCTTCATGTTTTCCATTTTATCATTCCTTTCCTT
>JBGVFV010000091.1:0-17612 GCA_045121295.1 Candidatus Pelethenecus sp. | reverse complement strand
AGTGTTACAGGATTTGTTAAAGACATTGTTTTACCACATAAATCAATTGTCATATCTTTTTTTACTTCAAATCCTGGCATTGATACATTATCTGTTAATACAATTGTTTGATTACCACCATTATTTGAATTTGAAATTGCTTTATCAAAATCACTAGAATTCGCAAACACAACTTTTTGAACATTTGTAGTAGAGATATTTGCTGATATCTTAAACTCAACACTTAATCCGTCAACCGGTAATGAACTTGATTCATTATGTAATTCAAATGTAAATAAAGTTTGTCTTGTTTCGTTACTAAAAACATATTCCTTAACCGGTAAGTCTTTTTTAGGTAATATTCCACTTACTAAGTAATCCTTAAGCATTCCACAATATTCACCATTTTGGTATACATAAATCATATTTAGATAAGGACTAACACTATAATCTGTAGTTCCCCATTCAAACGAATAATAATACTCGTATTCTTTACTGTCAGAATTTTTTAAAGAATATGTAATATTTATTTGATCACCAGGTTTTGTAAAATTAACTTTTGAATTTTCAACCGAATTAGTTAAAGTTGCATTTTTTATTTCGTGGTGAGTTATTTGAGCTTCATAATGATGAGTCATAGTGAAGGCAGCATAAATCGTAACAAAAGAAACAACAAATAAAACACTCAAAATAAGAATTGAATAAAATATTTTCTTTTTCATGCTAGCACCTCCTCTATTTATCAAAAAAAGCCAATTACATGCTATGCAACTGGCTATCCAATTGGACCCTATAGCTTTGCGTCACCAAATTACTTTGGCTTTGCCTTTTATGTTAATTATATTATACATAAAAAGTTCACATTTTGCAATAATTTAAACTATTTAAACATACAATTAATGGGTGAAGAAAATGTCTAAAATGCTATTTACCATCTATGAAGATTCAATTTTGATAGATAATATCACATTAATTAAAGAATTTAACGACACTTTATTTAGGATAGATGTTAATAATATTCCATATGAAATAAGTGGTCAAGAATTAGTACTAAACCAAGTTACAAATGATAATAAAAGTATAAAAATAACTGGTCAAATACTATCAGTAAAAACAGAAACAAATAAGCCTAAAGAAAAAGTAAAATTCATTAAAAAGTTACTATCATAAATGGAATCATTAATTACATTACTTAAAATACTTCTTTTTCTTTATTTAGGCTCATTTACATATATAACTTATCACATACTTTTCTATTTTTATAAAAATTTTATAATAATAAAAACATTTTCTTTCTTTTTTGTTTTGGCTTTACTAATAATAAAAATATCCAACAAATATGATATAGTTTTCTTTGTTGGATATATATTTTTTTATTGTTTAGGAATATACATAACAAGGAGATTTTTAAAAGCGAAAATATTCGAAAATGCCAAACTAGTCAAGCATTTATTGATTATTCCATTTAAAAAACAACTAATTATTTTTGTTAAAAAAATTATATTTTATGACTCTATTATAAAATTAATTAAACACATTAAATTATACTTCTTTTATAGAAAATACCCCCACAAAAAACCAAAAACTATATATGAACTCTTTTGACATACATAATTTATTATGTTATAATAAATCTTGTGAAAAATTTAGGAGGTATTATTATGGTAAAAAGACCTGAACAAGAAAGAATTCGTATAGAAAAGATTAGCTATTTAGAAGAAAAGGGTGTAAAACCATTCGGTCAAAGATTTGACAGAACTCACACTGCTGAATCTATCATAGCTGAATTTGATAAATATACTAAAGAAGAATTAGAAGAAAATACATTCACAGTAAAAATTGCTGGTAGAATGATGGCTAAACGTCGCCAAGGTAAAATCGGTTTTATTAATATTTTAGATAAATTCGGTTCTACTCAATGTTATTTATCTAAAGAAATTTTAGGTGAAGATGTTTATGATATCTTCATTAAATCTGATATCGGTGATATCTTAGGTATCGAAGGTTCTATTATGAGAACTAACACTGGTGCCTTAACAGTTAAATGTACAAATTTCACACATTTAACAAAAGCAATCAAACCATTACCAGAAAAATTCCATGGTTTACAAGATGTTGAAGAAGCTCGTCGTAGAAGATATGTTGACTTAATCGTTAATGAAGAATCTAGAAAAGTTGCGTTCATGAGACCTAGAATCATTCGTTCTATTCAACGTTTCTTTGATAACAAAGGCTTCGTTGAAGTTGAAACTCCAGTATTACAACCAATTTTAGGTGGTGCTGCTGCTAGACCATTCTCAACTCATCATAACGCATTAGATATGCCATTTTATTTACGTATCGCTACTGAATTACCATTAAAGAGATTAATCGTTGGTGGTATGGAAGCTGTTTATGAAATTGGTCGTTTATTCAGAAATGAAGGTGTAGATTCAAGACATAACCCTGAATTTACTACTATCGAAGCTTATTTAGCTTATTCTGATATGGAAGGCATGATGGATTTAGTTGAAGAATGCTTCAAAGCTGTTGCTTTAGATGTATTAGGTACTACTGTTGTTGATTTTGATGGTGTTACTTATGACTTAGGTAACTTCAAACGTGTACATATGGTTGATTTAATTAAAGAAACTTGCGGCGTTGACTTCTGGCAAGATGTAACATTCGAAGAAGCTAAAGCTTTAGCTAAAGAACATCATATCGAAGTTCCAGCACACTTCACAGGTGTTGGTCATATTGTAAATGCATTCTTCGAAAAATATGGTGAAGAAAAATTAGTTCAACCTACATTATTATATGGACATCCAATTGAAATCTCTCCATTAGCAAAGAAAAATGATAAAGATCCTAGATATACTGATAGATTCGAATTATTTATCGGTGGTACTGAATATGCAAATGCATTCAGTGAATTAAATGATCCACTAGATCAAATGGAAAGATTCCAAAGCCAATTAGAAGAAAGAAACTTAGGTAACGATGAAGCTTGTGAAATCGATATTGATTTCGTTGAAGCATTAGAATATGGTATGCCTCCTGCTGGTGGTATCGGTATTGGTATTGACCGTATGGTTATGTTATTAACTGGTAAAACAAGCATTAGAGACGTATTGCTATTCCCACATAACCGTAATCGTAACTAAGAGAGCATAATATGGATATCTATACAGATTATGCCAATTGGAAATTTGAAAATCACGACTTCATTTATCAATTAGTTCGTTCAAAAAGCAAAACTATATCAAGATTTACGTCTGTTATTATTGTTGTAGATTACTTATATGAAAAATATGTTAAAACTAATAAGTTAACAGCTGATGAAGAAGTTATGTTTAATGTCGGCTTTGATTATATGCATGATAATTTCTTTACAATCAAAACACTATTAGACTATACTTTTGATAAAGATTATTTTGCATTAGAAAAATGTGCAAAAACAATTAATTTATTATTATATGTTAATGAATTTCAAGGTGAATTACTTAACTCTTTAGAAAATCCAGCTAACGAATTAGAACAATTAGATGAATTTGAACACAAACTAACAGAATACTTAGATAAAAAAGAAAATTGTCCTGATGAATTTTTCCCTTATCTAGATGATTTAGTAAATCCAATATTTGAAAGAAATAATATTGAATTTACACCAATTGAAGCAATTTTCTATGAAATTGCATTAGAATATGGAATTGCTAAAAACAATGATAGTCAAGCATTTTTAAATATTTTAGAACAAGTAACAAACAAATAATTAAAAGCCCAAAGTTAAGTGAAATTATCAACTACTTTGGGCTTTTTTTACTTCTTTATTTTATTTTTATATTTCTTCACTATTTCAATATATGAAGTTCTTCCGCTATTTACTCTTTTAATTATTTTTTCTTTTTCTAATTCATCAACTATTTCAGATAGAGTTTTTGAGACCCCTGCATTTCCTAATCTTCTAGCGGTTTCTCTTAAAGATATCTTCCCACTATCTTCTAACATATGAACAACTTTCTTCTTTGTTTCTATTCGGTTACTTCTAACTGTGTTATATGGTTTGATTTTAGGTTGATTTGTAACGCTTTTGTTTTCAATTTTAAAAGCCATATGCACAGGAAGTGTAACAGATAAGAATCTTCTTTCGACATCCATTTCAAATATTGGTAATTCAGACTTATTTTCTCTTAATGAATGTAAGACATTAGGAATACCGGTGTTTCTACCTTCTGTTAATCTTAACTCTTTAAAAAAATCTCCAATTCTTCTGTTTCTATAAATTCTAGCTCTCAAATTAAAATTTCTTATATTTTCATCGGTAATACTTCTGTCTAAACCAGGAAAACTAGTTATTTCAAGTTCGGTTGGAGTAACTCTTATTGTTATGGGTTCATTTATAGTATATGATTTATGATATACAGCGTTAGTTAAGATTTCTTCTATGGCTCTATATGGATAATTGAATACTCTAACAGCTTCTGCTTGATCATCTAATTTAAATATTTTTTCAGAGATAACATAATTCTTAATAAATGATAACGCATCTTTTAATTGTCTTTGAATAGGACCAGAAAAAACTTTTTCCATCATTCCTTCTCCTGTAGAATTCGGAATATCCACAAATTCTATTCTAGCACATCGGAAAAATTTCTCCGGATTTTCATTAAACATAAGTAATGCAATATTTTTAGGTCGTAAATCTTCATCTGGTCCTGTAATTAATTGCATCGACCTAGCAATATCTAAGGTAGTCATATTTAAAGAATGTTCATAAAGGTCACTTTGTGATTCATATAAATGCTCAATTAATAGATTTCTATTTATATCATTGACAGTAGCTGCCAAATTAGGTCTGTCATCGAATGGAATATCACTAGAAATATAAAACAATTCTCTTTCTTCTTCTGTCTTAGCAATAATTGTACTATTCATTTTTCTAATAAAATACTTCTTGTTTGATTTAATAAATAAATTTTCGTAAACCTTGTATGGTCTACCATGTCCTGCAGGACACCAAATAACAATAATATCTTTTTCGTTAAAATTTATTGGTTCAACGACAGGTAAATACCTTGGTTCGATAGAATTACAATAACCCACTAATTCTTTAAGTATCTTATCAATTTCATTAACTTCCACTCCTGAAATATTTTTAGGTCTACCATTTTCTTCTTCAACACCTATAATTATATAACCGCCACCAGTGTTATCTATATCATTTGCAAATGCACATATAGTATGAATAACAGCATTAGGATCAAATCCTGTTTTATACTCTATTCTAGTTGATTCAACTGTTTTATTAAATAATAAATTTTCAATGTTAACTGGCAAACTCATAATACCACCTCTTCAATACCATTTTAACATTAAAATTATTATTTATCAAGTTAAATGTCGACTTAATTGTCAACTTAATTGTCGACTAATAATCGCTTATTCTACAGTTACACTTTTGGCTAAATTTCTTGGTTTATCAACGTCATTGCCTAAAGATATGGCAGTATAATAAGCTAAACATTGCGTAACAAGCGATGTTAATAAGGGTGTTAAATAATTAGGAACATCTGGCAATATTATGTCATCTTCTTTTTTACTTAAACTTTTTGTAGAAATGATAAGTGTGTTTGCTCCTCTAGCTTTTGCCTCTTCTAAATTACTTCTAGTAATACTATTAGTTCCTTCTTGAGTACATATTGCAATTACAGTAGACTTTTCATCAATTAACGCAATAGCACCATGTTTAAGTTCACCTGATGAATACGCCTCTGTATAAATATAACTTATTTCTTTCATCTTTAATGCAGATTCTAAACAAACCCAATAATCTATACCTCTACCTATATAAAATAAGGATTTGGAGTTTGATAACATGTTGGCAAAACTCGCATATACATTAGCATTTTCAAGAGTTTCTTTCATCATTAGAGCTACATTTTGTAGTTCTTTTTTTAATACTAAATTTTCATTTTTTATGGCATTTGCAAGCACTGCCATCATCACAATTTCAGCTGTATAAGCTTTAGTAGATGCAACAGATATTTCTTTTCCTGCACACATATCAATTGAATAATCAGCTAATAAACTCATTGTTGATAATTGACTATTAGATATAACGATTATTGGATAACCTTCCTCTTTAAATCTATTCATAACCGAAATAGAATCAGCTGTTTCTCCACTTTGAGTTAGAAATAAAAAACAAGGTTTACCAATTATTAAAGGTTTTGAATATACTAATTCAGATGCACAAAAAACTTCACTAGGTATTCTACATACCTTTTCAAAGAAATATTTACCTACAAAACCAGCATACATCGATGAACCAGAACCAACAATATTTATCTTTTGACTCTTAATTATTGTTTTAATAATATTAGAATCAATATTCGGAAGGTTTCCATCAAAATACCTATATACTATTCTATTTATGACATCCGGCTGTTCATTAATTTCTTTTAACATATACCAATCAAAACCTTTTTTATCAGTTCCTACCAACAAATCATTTAGATCATTATATTTAACTTCTAATACATTATTTGAATAATCATAACACACCACATTTTCCTTAGTTACATAGCCATATGACATATCTGGAAGTAAAAAGTAAACTCCAGCAATTCCACTTAAGGCCAATATATCAGAAGCTAACACATATCCTTCATCATTTTTACCAATTAAAAGTGGTGTTTTATTTTTAACAAAGTAAATTCTATCTTTGTTTAATTCATCTAAAATTAATAAGGTATGAGAACCAGTTAATAATTTAATTGTTTTATTGATAGCTTCTAGAGTGTTAGTTTGTTTTGAAAATAAATCAATTAAGTTAACAATAACTTCTGTATCTGTTTGACTATAAAACTTATACCCATCTAAGTAATCACTTTTTAGTTCTTTATAATTTTCTACTATACCATTATGAACAATGAAAAACCTGTTAGAATTACTTTGATGAGGGTGACTATTAGCTTTATTAACAGCTCCATGAGTAGCCCATCTAGTATGACCTATACAAATATTTGTTTTTATATCTTTTGTCAGTTCATCTAAACTTTCTACTCTTCCTTTATCTTTATAAACTTTAATGTTTTCTTCTATGGTTGCAATACCTACACTATCATAGCCTCTATATTCTAATCTTTTCAAACCTTCAATCACTACATTTTTGGCATTAAGTTTTCCAATATATCCTATAATTCCGCACATAAAATTACCTTCTTTCGTTATAATATATGCCGATAAAAATAAATGTACACTATTTATAAATAGTGTTATTGAATTGTAAACTTTACTTTACAATTTTTGTATAGTTCATTTAACAATTGAATTGAAAACGTTATTTTTGTTGTTTTTTTCTAAAATTTTACTTTTATTTTTGCTAAAAAAATAGTATATAATTAGGCTGTAAAAGAGTTATAGGTGGTGATTTTATGCTTAATTTGTATATTCTATTTGCAGTAATAGTAGTATTATTTATGGCTGTATATTTTATTGCATCTAGAAAAAACAATATTAACGAAGAATTACTTAAAGTACTTGGGGTTGCATTATTTATTGCTACTGCAGCTACAATTTACTTTAATAGGGAAATCGCAGGAGCAATTGAATATGAAGGTGTATTCCCAAAAGGTCAGTTAATAATCATTAACATAGTTGAATGGGTGACAACAGGTCTGACCTTTGTAACCATAATATGTTCATTCATGAAAAGCAAATATTTGAAAAAGTTAATTACATTAGCTCCGATAGTAGCCATAATCAATATCGCAATGTTAAATTACATAATGGTTGCGTGGTATGGTTGGGATGCATATGATGAGTTAATCTTCTTAAGCAACCATCGTACATATGGTTTTATTTTCCAAATCGCTTTATTATTTGTAACTTCAACAATCTTTACTATTGATAGAATAAAAAAGAAAGATTTTCAATTTAAATACTCAGTTAAAGAAGCTTTAGAATTATTAGTCACAATTATAGTGGTTGGCTTAGTATCTATGCCAATGTATACACTTCAATTATGGTTTGGAACTGGTGAATATGCAGAAGATTTTAATAAACCTCACATAATTTACTTTGTAATTATTGCAGTCTATTTCCTTACAGGTATGTATGGAATGAAAAATAAAGAGCCAGAACAAAAGAAAAATTTTTTACTACTGTGTTCGTTTTCTGCGCTTTATTATTTTTACTACCCTAAAAGAGGTGGACTTGAATCTTTACCTTTCCACTTATGTAATATGGGTGTGTTATTAGTATTTATTTCATTAGTATTTAAATCTAAATTCTTCTTCTATTTTACATATTTCGCAAACACATTAGGTTGTGTAGTTGCTTTAGTTAACGTAACTACATCAGGAAATGCATTGGAAGTGTTAGGTTTACATTACTTTGTGTGTCACTTTCATGTATTAATTATACCTATTTTGGCAATATCGTTCGGAACATTCCCAAAACCTAAAATAAAAAATATGACTACTGCACTAATTGTTTTCGTAATGTATTTTATTTTAGTAGCATTCTTAAATGCTTGGTTTAACAATTATGAAACCGTAGACTACTTCTTCTTAGCAGGGGACAAACTTACTGATATTTTCAAATTTTTAAAGAAAATTAAAGATGGATATATTTACGAATTACCTGTTGGAGATTTAACTTTTAAATTCTACTATGCATACCAAATTATCGTATTATTAGGTTATAGTGCTATAATGTTCGTTGGTTGGTGGTTCTTTGAGTTTATGCACGAAACAAAGCAGGAGTTCCATACATTAATGGCATTAAGAAAAGAATCTAATCAATTATATATTCAATTAAGAAAAGAATTTAATGGACAGCCAATGTCTGAACCATTAGAAAAGGAGGCAATTAAAATGATTAAAATTGAACATTTCTCTAAAAAATATGCTGGATCAGATAAATATTCGGTTAATGATTTCAACCTAGAAATTAAGGCTGGTGAAGTTTTTGGTTTCTTAGGACACAATGGTGCTGGAAAATCTACTACAATCAAATCAATCGTAGGTATTCAAAGTATTACTCAGGGCCGTATCATTATCGACGGATATGATATTTCTAAACAACCAATCGAAGCTAAATTAAGAGTAGGTTATGTTTCTGATAACCATGCTGTTTATGAAAAATTAACTGGTCGTGAATATATCAATTATGTTGCCGACCTTTACTTAGTACCAGTTGAAGAACGTGAAGAAAGAATTGTTAAATACGCTAAAATGTTCAACTTAACAGATGCAATTGACCGTGAAATCAAAGGTTATTCACACGGTATGAAACAAAAATTAGTTGTTATTGCCTCATTAATTCATAATCCAAAAGTTTGGGTATTAGATGAACCATTAACTGGTCTAGACCCTACTTCAGCATTCCAAATCAAAGAATGTATGAGAGAACATGCTAACAACGGAAATATCGTATTCTTCTCAAGTCACGTTATCGAAGTTGTTGAAAAAATTTGTGATAAGATTTGTATTATCGGACGTGGTAA
The DNA here is from genome assembly GCA_045121295.1 of Candidatus Pelethenecus sp. Classification (GTDB taxonomy): domain Bacteria; phylum Bacillota_I; class Bacilli_A; order Acholeplasmatales; family Anaeroplasmataceae; genus Pelethenecus. The sequence continues at coordinate 8,143 of JBGVFV010000091.1, read as the reverse complement.
ATTAGTTGGTGTATATGATCTTAAAGAAATGGCCACACAAGGTGTAACATTAGAACAATTATATATGCAACACGTTGCTAATGCCAATTACAACACTGACGCTCCAGATGCAATTAAACAATTTGAAGATAAGAAAGCTAATGAATAGGTGATTTTATGTTTAGAAGACTAAGGATTCTTACCTTGCTACAGCTTTCTGACAGATTAAATCTTAAAAAATATAAAGATTCTGCTAAATTAGCAACAACAATCACAATTAGTATCGTTGGTTTAGGGTTATTTACTGGTATCTATTGTGGTATTTTATATTTATTGTGTGATTTAATTATGATTCCTAAGAATCAAACAATCTTAACATTCGTTTTATTCTTTATTCAAATATTAAGTGTTATAGCTTGTACGCATGGTTTAAATAAAACTTTATATTTCGGGAAAGATAATATGATTTTATTGTCATATCCTGCAAACCATCATGAAGTATTCTTAAGTAAGTTAATAGTTTATTATGTATATGAATTTATCAAGAACTTCTTCTTCATGTTACCTTTATTAATCAGTATTGGTATCATGTTTAAGATATTTTCCGTTCATTACATCATAGCTACCATTTTATTCTTAATATTCTTGCCGATGTTCCCGGTATTAATAGGGGCAGTATTAACACTACCGTTATTGTTAATTAAAAACTTATTAAAGAAAATTCCATTAATCAGAGAAATTGGAGTTGTAGGTTTATTAGTACTACTTTTCTTATTAATTGTTAGAATAATGGAAGTTATTCCTGTTCCATTAAGAATAGTTGCTTTATATAATCAATTCATGACGAATTTCACTAATTTTATTGTTAACATAAATAAATATTCATTATTTTATAATAACATTGGAGAAATATTATTCTCCGAAAATTTATTAGTTAACTATCTTATCTTATTTGGTATATTAATCGGTTTACTAGCAATAGTTATATTATTGTCAATGCCTTTATACTTTAGACTTGCTTCTAAATCTCAAGAACAAGCTAATGTTAAAAAACACAGAAATGTTAACAAGGCGAATAAAAATATTTTCCTAACATTCTTTAGGAAAGAGTGGATTTTAACAAAAAGAAATATTGGTGATTTCGTAAATAACTATATATTTATGTTTGCCACTCCATTTGTTGTATTCATTATGACAAGTATTATTACAGCAATTGATCGCAACCAATTAGGTTATTCATTGACCACAGCCAGTATTGGTTTAGTTATTTTAATGATGGCGAGTGCTTCTAATACAGCAAGTGCTTTAGCGATTACTCAAGAAGGTTCTGAATTTGTTTTATTAAAAACTGCTCCGGCTGATGCTACTAAAATGGCTTGGGCTAAAATATTCTTTAATCTATCTTTCTCTACTATTATGATAATTATCAGTTATGTTGTTGTTACTATTTTCTGTAAAAGATTAACTGATTTGCCTACAGTCTGGTTATTATGTGGTGGCACTATTTTAGTCAATGCCGCATTAATATTCTGGTCTTTTGAATTAGATATTAAAAACCCATCTTTAAGAGAATATGCATCAAACAATGATGCTTCTACAATTAAAAATGTTTCTACTTCTATAAAGATTGGTTTAGTTTTATCATTTATATATGCAGTTATTGTAGTATTAGCATTATACTTTGCTTATGGATTAATAGCTAATATTATAATTATTGCAGTACCATTATTATTCTTGGGGGTTAGATTCTTCTTCTTCTGGAATTATCTAAAATATGTATTCCCGAGAATTGAGTATTAGGAGGTTGCCATTATGAATAAAAAGACAGTTTCTTTAATACTTACTGTATGTTGCCTAATATTAATAATTGTTATAAGTGTATTAGGAAAAGTTCCTGAAGATTCCGCTAAAATTCGTGTTGAATCAATTGAATTTGTCGATTCAAGAAATGAGGACGGAAAATGTAAGGTCAATGAAGAAGGTACAAAAATTCTTGAAATTCCGCGCGGCACTTTGACATATCAATTAGAATATGTTTTAAACCCTGCTGAACCAACAGAAAAAGATGTTCACTTCTTTGTTATGGGCGATGAATCAATTGCCACGGTTGATGAAAATGGATTAATCACTTTCCATATAGAAGCATCAATCACAATAAAAATAGTCAGCAATTATACTGACAACAAAATGGATTTTGTTACTATCGACTTTATGGGTTCTATAAATTCTGATATAACTGAAAATCCGTTTGCATAAGGAGGAAAAAGAAAAAATGAGAATTAAAAAAGTTATACTATTTGTAATTTGTTTATTATCTCTAATGTTTACATTATCATCTTGTGGTGGTTTTGGTAGAGAAGCTTATGATGTAACATTCGATTCTAATGGTGGTACATCAATAGAAACTCAAACTGTAAATCATGATAAGACTGCTACTAGACCAACAGACCCAACTAAAGAAGGTCATACTTTCGTAGATTGGTATAGCGATGATGCATTATTGACTGTATATGATTTCTCATCTAGAGTAAGAAAATCATTCACTTTATACGCTAAATGGGATGTTAACAGTTATACCATTTCATACGTGACAAATGTTGAAAATTATTCTATAAAATCAGCAACTGTTAAGTATGGTATTGAAATTAAAGTTCCAACTGTGGATGAAGAAGAATTCAAAATTGAAGGACACTATTTTGATGGTTGGTATTTAGAAGATACTTATGAAACAAAATTTGAAGAAGGCAAAATGCCTGCAAAAAATGTTACATTATATGCTAAATGGGTTAAAAATGACCATAAGGTAACATACGTTGTAGACGATTTAACTTACAAAGTTGAAGATGTCAAATATGGTGATTCAATTCCAACTGTTCAAGCTCCAACAAAAACTGGTTATACTTTTGATGGTTGGTTATTAAGTAAAGCTGATACTACTACTGTGACTAAAGACTATAAAATCACAAAAGATATTACATTATACGCCAAATGGAATGTTAATAATTATACTATCACATTCGATTCAAATGGCGGTTCTGCAGTTGAAAAACAAACATATGAATATAACTCATTATTAACCTCACCACAAGCACCAACTAAAGAAGGTTATTCTTTTGCTGGTTGGTATAATGGTGAAGATTACTTCAATTTCAACGAAAATAAAATGCCTGCAGAAAACATTACATTAGTTGCTAAATGGACTGTTAATAGTTACAATGTAACATTCAACAGTAACGGTGGTTCTGATGTTGCTAGTGCTAAAGTTGAATTTGGTACTAAGGTAACAAAACCTGCTGATCCAACTAAGATTGGTTATACTTTCGCTGGTTGGTTATTAAATGATGAAGCTTATGACTTCAATACTTTAATGCCTGCAAACAACATTACATTAGTTGCAAGTTGGACTGCAAACGAATATAAGATTAACTTTGATGCTAATGGTGGTACTGGTTCTATCGCTTCTATTAATGCCACATATGATGCTTCAACTTCAGCTCCTGAATGTACATTCGAAAGAACCGGTTACACATTCGTTAAATGGAATACTAAAGCTGATGGTACTGGTACATCTTATGTAGATTTAGCCAACTTAACTAATATTTCAACAAAAGACAACGTAACATTATATGCTATTTGGTCTCAAAATGAATATACATTAACTATCCAATTATCTCAAACAGAAAGTTCAACTCACACATTCCATTATGGTGATTCAATTGAATCAGTATTTGATTCTATTGATACAGAAAAAGAAGGTGCTGAATTTGATGGTTGGTATGCGTTCGTTAATAAAGTATGGACAGCATTTAATCCTGAAGGTGCAACAATGCCTGATGGTAATTTAACTGTGGGTGCTAAATACTTAGGTGAAGTTACAATCACATTCGTATCTAATGGTCACCCATTTAACTCATTAACTGGTTATGAATCAGATCCAATCGAAGATACTGTAGATAACCCTACATTAACTGGTTATACATTTATTGGTTGGTATTTGGATGAAGCATATACTACTCCATATAACTTAACTGTATACCCTACTGCAGATACTAACGTTTATGCAAAATGGAATGTTAATACTGTTGTAATTAAGTTTAATGGTAATGGTTCTACTGCTGGTGTTATGGAAAACCAATCTATCGTTTATGATAGCAATACAGCATTAACTTCTAACGCTTTCGAAAAGACTGGTCACACATTCTTAGGTTGGGCTACTACTGCAAATGCTGATGAGATTGAATTTGCTGATGGTTACAACAAAAATATTATCAGTGAGGGTGATGTAACATTATACGCTGTATGGAAAGTTAATTCTTATACTATTACTTTCAATACAGATTGTGAAATAGTTATTAACAAAATTGAACAAAATTATGGCACTACTGTTACTGCTCCAACTGATCCAAATAGAACTGGTTATACATTCAAAGGTTGGTTATTAGATGATGCAGCATATACATTCTCAACAATGCCAGCAGAAAACATTACATTAGTTGCTAAATGGGAAGCAAAAGAATATAAATTAACAATTAATTACCTTGTTGAATATGCAGATAAAGAAGGTTTTGAAGAAAAAACAAAAGAAATATCTGTTTATTATGGTAAATCTTACTTATCATATAATGAGTTTACTGAATTCCTAAAAGACTATGATGAAGGCCATACATTTGATGGATGGAAAGATGCTGATGGTAAATCTGTAATAGTTGACGAAACACTTATTGTTGAAGGAGACCTTACTTTAGTAACTAAATTCAGCAAGAAAATATACACTGTTTTATTTACATCAAACGGTGAAATATTATGTGAAATTCCAAATAAAAAATATGATTCAGCTATTTCATTTAATGACCATGTTGAAGGTATAATAACTTTAGACAATGCTTACTATAATTTAAAAATGGGACTTCTTCAATATATTGCTTCTGGTTTAGCTGATTCAAGTACTATCAAAAAGTTATTTGAACTTAATGAAAGTTTATACACTGATAAATATTTAAAGACTACTTATATTGCTTACTTTGATTATAAAGCAACAGATAGTGACTTTATGCAAACATTCCATAGTTATGTTGACAGTTTATACAACTCTACTCAAATACTTCGTAAACACTATGAAAACTCAAAATTAGGTGATGATTATATCCCTACTAGAGAAGGATATTTCTTTGATAGTTGGGTATTAGGAAGTAATACTGTATACAACGGTAAAAAAGTATTTGAAAATAAAACTCCTGCATCTAATGATAATGGAAAAATTGTAAAAATTGATGCAAACTGGAAAAATTTAAATACTGTTAAAGAAATTAACAGTGAAAAACCTAACACAATTTCTTGGAAACAAATTGATATATCATTATTAAATGTTCTTGAAGGTCAATCTTGTGAAGTTTATTATTCAATTTGTAACTTAAAAGACGATTTATCATTATTCGAGTTATTTAAAGTAGCACATTTAGAAGATAAAGAAAACGGAATTGGTGAAGGAACTGAAATAATATATGAATTTATGACAGATAAAACATATAGCGTTCCTGGTAACTATAAGTTAGTAATTAAAGTAATTGCTAATATCAAAAACGCTGATGATGAAATTATCAAAACATATGAATCAAACACTTGTGAAGCATTAGACTTTGAAGTAAAAGCTTCTTCAAATATCGAGCTTAGTTCTTATGGTGAACTATATCAAGTTTCAGGAAATTCATTCTATTTCTACACTAATACAACATTAACATTTGGTAAATCAGATGATCATGAATTTGTTTTATCAGACCCAGTTGCAGCTAAAGATTACATTGAAATGAGCGACAATGTTATTACTGTTAAAAATAATTACACTGGTGGCACTAAATGTTTTGAATTCAAAGATGGAGATAACACTTATTATGCATACATTTTACCATATGTTTCTCAATTCACATTAAGTAAAGATTTATCTAACTTCCAAGACTATAACTCATCAAATAATTCATTCTATGGAAAAAATGCAACTTATACAATAGGTAAAGAAATCGATTCAGACGATAACTTATATGAAACTAAAGCCAACAATGGTGCCGGATTTGTAGGAACATATTCAAATAATGGTTTCAAATTTGAACTTAACATAACTACAACTGGTGGAAAGAAAATTAATCCTACAGACTTTGTTGGATATTTAAACTATAAATTCTATGATAAAGCTGATATTGAATGCCAAACTGAATTGACTGATTTAGCTATACATGATGATGAAACTGATTCATGGACATTCCAATATACTGGTGACTTTAAAGTTATTATTTCTATTAATGACTTATTCTTACAACCAAAAGATAATCCAAATAAATATAATAATGTTATTAAGCCTATAGAGTTCTATTTCACAGTAGATAATTCTGTTAACGTTTATAGCAATGAACAATTAAAAGTTGTTTATAGTTATGTTGGCACAACTAGTGCAAAAGGAATTTCTTTACATAACAATATTGAAGCATCACTAGATGCTAATCAATATTACTCATACTATAAAGGTGACAATGCAAACATTAATAATCCATTACTTGCATCTGCTGAAGACCTAGCAAACGCTAAATTAGGTAATGCTCCAATAAATACTCAACAAGGTAGATATTGGGAAAATTATGATAATCCTAATTATGCTTCTGGTAATGTTTATGAAAGAATTTCGCGTAAGGATTTAAATGAAAACTTTGTAATTAATGGTAACTGCTTCGAAATTAATGGTTCAAATCTTCCATTTGTAGATATTAATTCATGTGGCGATATTTCACCTGTTCCAGGTTATGATATTGCCGAAGTGCATGTTGCTATATTTATGTATGCAGTTTCTGAAAGTGTTGATGACAATTGTAATCCGTCTAATTCTAAATTAGTTATTAATGATTTAAGAATTAGAGGTAATACTACAAAACCATCTGTAGATTACAACTCTGAAAATGTATCTGCTTCAATTCAATTAATGAATAGAAACTCCGGTGGATATTTAGGGGTTCAAACAGCATTCGGAAATGAAGTTGCTATTAAAAATAGTATTATTTCTAACTGTACAACTGGTGTTACAATATCAGGAGAATCTTCTTTAATATTACAAGACTCTAAGATTTTAGATTGTTGGAGTAATTCTATTTATGGTTACGATCCAAAAAATGTTATTATTATTAACTCACACTTAAAAGATGCTGGTGGTGCAGCAATCCATTTAGAAGATTGTGAATCATACATTGATACTAATGGTGACGTAAAAGATACAGATAGTATGCTTGTTATTGATACTAATTCTATTATCGACAATTACGTTTCTGGTGAAGAAGCATTCTTCAAATCTCGTTCATTAGAAGTTGCAGTTATGCAAATGAAAACACAATTTGAACAAGGTGCTAACGCAATTGGTTGGACAATGCTTAAACCTGAAACAAATGAAGCTGGCGACTTAATTAACACATATTTAAATTTCAAGTTCTTACTTATTTGTAATGGCAAAAATGAAGAGACTAAAGAATATATTTATAATGGAGAAACTAGATATGGTTTAGGTACTAACATGATTAAATTGGCATTATTTAATGGCACTCCTGATTTAGTTAATTACTCTAATTTAATTAGTAGCCCTACATGTGCAGGATTAATTGCTAAAAATAATCCTACATTAGGCAACGATTGTGTTGAAATCAACGACGATGCTATTTACTTACAAGTCGCTCCAATGCCTCTTGGTATGGGAAATTCTTTAATCGGTCTTGAAGTTAAACCATTATCATAAAATATACTTCAATCACCTTGTCCCTTTAAATAATTAGGGGCTCAAGGAATATTTCCAATAACATCCTATTTACAAAAATGTGATGTACTATAAAATATAATAAAATAAGCATATCATTTATTGTGGTGATATGCTTTTTTTATATGCCAAACAATTTTAATCTATTTTATTATTTTTTGTAATTTCCTCTAGGTTTTCCTTTCTTTAAATTTTATTTGGCGACTTAATTATATCAAAGGAATATCTTTTTTTATTCATTAATAAAAGAGAATAAACAAATTAATAAATTTGATTTATTCTTCACGAGGGCATAATGCCCTCTATTTTTTTAACTTCGTTTTTGGTATACTTCTATTGGTGATTAATTTGTCTATAGTTTCTAGTATATGTCCAATAGAA
>JBGVFV010000090.1:0-1852 GCA_045121295.1 Candidatus Pelethenecus sp. | reverse complement strand
TTTCTTATCTACTACCGCATACTCTTGATGTAATCTAACTATTTTATAGTTATCATCTATCAATAACTCTCTTTCAACCATTGCGTCTATAAATGGTTTAGTATAAACATTGTTTACATCTGACTCTGATTTTGTAGGTTTGAATTGTATAACAACTACAATACACTGGTCTATGTAGTCGTGTTTTATTCCTTGTTGTTGCATACAATACTCACAATATTCTTTTAAATGTTGTTCCCAACTATTCTGTATAACCCTATTGTTACAATTAAGAAACGTATTTACGCTCGGTATTAATCCATTACGACTCTTTTTCCATAAACTCTCCATAGGAGGTTTCTTTGCTCTAGGATGATACTTAAAATACTCTTCGGGGTTTTCAGTATCATACCCTGTAAACCCCTTTAACATTTCCTTATCAAATCGAACTGTAATTACTTCATCTTTATAAAGCACTAGTTATTCTTCTCCCTTAACGCACGTTCATTTCCATCTTTATACACACTTAATTGAACTTTCATTCCCTCTTCATCATGTCCATTGTATACTAACTCTGCCTCTCTTAACGTCTTAAAAAACTCTTTACTCACTGTTTTCTTTAACAATCCGTTAGACCATAATTGCAGCTTAACACAATAAAGTGTGTTCTTACTAGGTGACTCTACACCAGGTTTTGCCATTATACCAACCCTCTCGTCAATGGATATAATTCATACAACATTTCAATCGTGTATTTCCATTCTAATTCATCATCCTCTAAAGTGATGTATTGTTCTCCTGTTATTGGATGATTACCTACACTCTTAATCTTACGTAATTCACCTTGACTTAACATTTGTTTAGTAACTCCTGCTACACTACTCTCATGCAAATATACACCATATTGTTCATACCATCCACTATCAATTAGTTGTCCTAAAGTTTTAACTCTTACATAATCTCCGACTTGTAAACGACTAAAAACTTCCTTTGTGACTAACATCACAATCACTCCTTTCAATTTAATAATAGTACAAATTATGGAATATTTCAACCCTCACTTTCTTTTTCAATAAAAAAAGAAAAGAAGAATTAATCTTCTTTTCTTGTTTTAGTTAATAAGTAGAAAATTGGTGTATCAAGTGCTGCAAGTGCAAATTTAAAAACATATTGTCCAATACACATATTAATTAAAGCTGGCATTGGAAGTCTTAATCCAAATCCAAATGCAATCACAATGAAAATTACTGTATCCCAAATTTGTGAAGTCATTGTTGAAATGTTGTTATATAACCAACGGTGTTTATTAGAACCTGTTTTATTAACTAACCATTCACGAACTTTATGGAACACTTTAACATCCCATGTTTGTGAAACTAAGTAACTAACCATTGAACCTAAACAGAACCACACATTTTGTCCTAATAAAGTAGTGTAGGCTTCACCTGTTGCTTCATAACCTGGTGCCACTGGTAAGTATCCTGTAAAAATAATTAACAGTGTCGCTAAAATCTGTGCCACAAATCCTAATTTAACTGTTCTATTAGCTTCTTCTTTGCCCCATAGCTCTGAAATAACATCTGTCGACAAGAAGGTTAAACAATAACAGAATACTGCACCTGGTATCGTTACAGGATTGTCAAATAACGTCACTCCTGTTTGAATTACTCTTGCCGAAACAACATTTGCAATAATTAAGCAAGTAACAAAAACAACATTGATTAACATTAAATTTGAATTAGTTTTTTTCATGGTTTTTCACCTTTTACGCAAGTGTTTCCTACTTGCGCCCTTTCTTATAATTTATTTTTTATTTATATTAATACTACATTAATGAAGTAAGGGTTAAAATTAATGTAGTTTAATATACTCA
>JBGVFV010000089.1:0-35724 GCA_045121295.1 Candidatus Pelethenecus sp. | reverse complement strand
GTTGTGTTAGTTTCTTCAGATGACATTGTATCTATTTTTACGTATCTTATAAAGTTATTTAATAGTGTATTTTTCATATAAAATTCTCCTTTTTATATAACGATTATTTTAATTTTATAACTATTTACTATTATATCTTTTTAGCTGTAATTTGTAAAACTATATTTATTAAATATATGATTTTTGTTCTTTTTCTTTTAGAATGTTTGAAATTATTTGACAAGGTTAGAAATTTGTACTATAATACTATAATGCGTATTATCGCATTTTTAAGGTTAAAAAATAACCTTTAAAATATAATTTTAAAGTAGATTTGTTAAGCACCTTATGGTGTTTAGATATATATTCGTGGGGATCACAAAGAAGGTTAAAAGACAAGCCGGATTGCGTAAATTTACGAAGCCTTTATGGTAGTCTTGAAAAAACAGAAAGGAAAAAGGTTAAGAAATTTATGAATTACAAAAACGTTAATTATGGTAAGAAATCTGTTAGACGTAATTATTCTAAAATTCGTACAGAAGTAGAATTACCAGACCTTATTGAAATTCAAACAAAATCATTCGACTGGTTTGTTAATGATGGTTTAAGAGAATTATTTAAAGATATTTCTCCAATCACATCATTCAACGGAGAGTTAAAATTATATTTTGGTGAACACCGTTTCGAAAATCCAAAATATGACATCGTTGATTGTAAGTTAAGAGATGTTAACTACTCACGTCCACTTAAAGTTAATGTTTGTTTGGAAAATGCTCAAACAGGAGAAGTATTAGAACAAGAATTATTTATGGGTGATATCCCATACATGACACCAGTTGGTACTTTCGTTATCAATGGTGCTGAACGTGTTATTATTTCACAAATCGTTCGTTCTTCTGGTGTTTATTATGCAAAAGAAATTGATAAGAAAACAGGAGATATCAAATATACAGGTACTGTTATCCCAACACGTGGTGCTTGGATTGAGTATGAAATGGGATCTAAGAATGTTTTATATGGAAAACTAGATAGATCTAAAAAGATTCCATTAACAACTGTATTACGTTCTTATGGTTTATCAACAAATGAACAAATCATTGAATTATTCGGTGATAGTGAATACATGCAAGCTACATTTGAAAAAGATATTACTACTAATTCAGCAGATGCAGCTATCGAAGTGTATTCAAAATTACGTCAAGGTGAAAAAGTACCTGTAGAAGGTGCTAGAGCTTTAATCGTTCAAAGATTATTTGATGATAGAAGATATGACTTACAAAAAGTTGGTCGTTTCAAATACAATTCTAAATTAGACGTATTACAAAGAGCTAAAGGTTTAACATTAGCTCAAGATGTTGTTGCTAACGAAGATATTTTTGATGAACAATCAGGTGAATTATTATTTGCTGCTGGTACTAAAATCGCAAGCAATGGTGATTTAATTGCTGGTGAAATATTAGAAACTTTAAAGAAAGCAAGAGCTGCTTTCCGTCAAAAGATCAATTTAGGCGAAATTCTTTGTGAAGACCCATATAACGAAGTATTATTAGTAAACGTAGTTAAACGTGATATTTCTGAAGTTGTAAAAGTAATCGGTAACGATAGTAGAGAAACTTGTTTACATATTACAATGTCAGATATTATCGCTACTGCATCTTACTATTTAAACTTATACCAAAATGTTGGTACATTAGATGATATCGACCATTTAGGTAACCGTCGTTTAAGATTAATTGGTGAATTATTAAAGAATCAATTCCGTATTGGTTTTGCGAAGTTAGAAAAGAATATTATTGATAGAATGTCAACTGTAGAAGTACATGAAGCTACTCCTCAAAACTTAATCAATATTAAACCTTTAACTTCATCTTTAAAAGAATTCTTTGGTTCATCACAATTATCACAATTCATGGATCAAATTAATCCACTTGCTGAAATCACTCAAAAACGTCGTATTTCTGCGTTAGGTACTGGTGGTATCGCAAGAGATAGAGCAGGGGTTGAAGTGCGTGACGTTCATGACTCTCACTATGGTCGTATGTGTCCTATCGAAACACCTGAAGGTCCATCAATCGGTTTAATTACATCTTTAGCTACTTACGCTAAGGTTAATGAATATGGTTTCATTGAAACTCCTTACTTCGTAGTTAAAGAAGATGAAAATAAAGTAAGATATGTATCTGAAGAAATCGTTTATTTATCAGCTGATAAAGAAGAAGGTTTAGTTATCGCTTCTGCATCTACTGCATTAGATTCTGAAGGTCATTTCATTGAAGAAAAAGTAGTAGGTCGTCGTAATGGTGAAACAGAAATGGTTCATAGTTCTGAAATTGACTACATGGACGTTTCTCCAAAACAAATCGTATCTGTTGCCGCTGCATGCGTTCCTTTCCTTGAACACGATGATGCCACTCGTGCGTTAATGGGTGCGAACATGCAACGTCAAGCTGTACCTATTATTGATCCACAAAGTCCAATCGTTGGTACTGGTATGGAACATATAGCTGCTAAAAACAGTGGTTCTGCATTAGTTGCTACAATGCCAGGTGTTGTACAATATGTAGATGCTAAAAAGATTATTGTTAAAGAAGATTCTGGTGATTTACACCGTTATGATTTATATCAATTCTTACGTTCAAACTCTGCAACAGCTATTATGCAACGTCCAATTGTTGTTCCAGGTGAAAGAATTGAAAGAGGAGATATCATTGCTGATGGTCAATCTATGAAAGATGGAGAATTAGCATTAGGACGTAATGTTAGAATTGCATTCATGACATGGGAAGGTTATAACTTCGAAGATGCCGTAATCATGAGTGAAAAGATGGTATACGATGATGTATATACTTCTATTCATATTGATGAATTCTCTGTTGAATGTCGTGATACTAAATTAGGTAAAGAAGAATTTACTTATGAAATTCCAAACGTTAAAGAAGAAACTAAGAGAAACTTAGATGAACGTGGTATCGTTATTCCTGGTACTGAAGTTAAAGAAGGTGACATCTTAGTAGGTAAGATTACTCCTAAGGGTGTAACAGATCCAACTCCAGAAGAAAGATTATTACTTGCAATCTTTGGTGAAAAGAGCCGTGATGTACGTGATACATCTTTACGTGTTCCTCATGGTGGTGGTGGGGTTGTTCAATCAATCCAACACTTCTCTAAAGCTAAGGGTGATGATTTAGCTCCAGGTGTTAATGAAGTTGTAAGAATTTACATCGTTCAAAAACGTAAAATCCAAGTTGGGGATAAGATGGCTGGTCGTCATGGTAACAAAGGGGTTATCTCAAATATCTTACCATTAGAAGATATGCCATTTACAGCTGATGGTAAACCTATTGACATCATGCTTAACCCACAAGGGGTACCTTCACGTATGAACATCGGTCAGGTGTTAGAATTACATTTAGGTATCGCTGCACAAAAATTAGGTATTAAAGTTGCAACACCAGTATTCGATGGTGCAACTATTGAAGATATTGAAGCTATTATGGCTGAAGCTGGATTACCAAGTGATGGTAAAGAAGTATTATATGATGGACGTAGCGGTGAAGCATTCGAAAACCGTGTTACTGTAGGTATCATGTATTTCGTTAAGTTAAGCCACATGGTTGATGACAAATTACATGCTCGTAATGTTGGTCCATATACTTTAGTTACTCAACAACCAATGGGTGGTAAAGCACAAAACGGTGGTCAACGTTTCGGTGAAATGGAAGTTTGGGCTTTAGAAGCTTACGGTGCTGCAAATACATTACGCGAAATGTTAACTGTTAAATCAGATGACTTAGTAGGTCGTGATAGAGTATTTGATGCTATTGTTGATGGAAAACCAATTCCTGATTCTTCAATTCCTGAATCATTCAGAGTATTAACTCGTGAATTACAAGCTTTAGGTATCCATGTTGAATTAATCAACGAAAATGAAGAAAACGAAGTAAATCGTTCAATCGTAGATTTAAAAATTAAGGAAACAGTTCGTTAATAAGAGGGAGGAAAAACAATGAGTACACAATACAAATATATTAAAATCGGTTTAGCCTCTCCAGAAGAAATTTTATCTTGGTCACATGGTGAAGTTCAAAAGCACGAAACAATTAACTATCGTACTTTAAAACCAGAACCAGATGGTTTATTCTGTGAAAAGATTTTCGGTCCTATGAAAGATTACCAATGTTCATGTGGTAAATCTAAACGTAATACTGATAAAGGTAAAATCTGTGATAAATGTGGTGTTGAAATCACTGAATCTAAAGTTCGTAGAGAAAGATTAGGTCACATTACTTTAGCTAGCCCAGTAGTTCATACTTGGTTCTTAAGAAATAGTACTTCACCTTTAGCTACATTATTAGATATTAAGAATAAAGATTTAGAAGAAATCGTTTATTTAGCATCATACATCGTTGTTTCTGTAGATAAAGATGTACCATTAGCTAAAAAACAAATCTTATCTGAATTAGAATATTCTACATTCAGCGAACAATATCCAGGTAAATTCAAAGCTTTATCAGGTGCTGAGGCTGTTAAACATTTATTAAAAGAAATTGATTTAGCAAAAGAAGCTAGCTTATTAAGAAAGAAATTAAAAACAAATTACAAACAACGTCGTGATAAAGTTATCAAGAGACTTGAAGTAATTGAAGCATTATTAGCTTCTGATAACAAACCAGAATGGATGATTCTAGAAGTATTACCAGTAATACCACCAGATTTACGTCCAATGGTTCAATTAGAAGGTGGTCGTTTTGCTACAACTGACTTAAACGATTTATACCGTCGTATCTTAAACCGTAATAACCGTTTAAAGAAACAATTCGAACAAAATGCACCTTACTTAATTACTAAAAATGAAAAGCGTATGCTTCAAGAAGCAGTAGACGCTTTAATCGATAACTCTAAACGTGGTAAAAAAGCAGTTGTTGAAAAGAACCACCATTTAAAGAGCTTATCAGATATGTTACGTGGTAAACAAGGTCGTTTCCGTCAAAACTTATTAGGTAAACGTGTTGACTATTCAGGACGTTCAGTTATCGTTGTTGGTCCAAACTTAAAGATGTACCAATGTGGTATTCCTAAAGAAATGGCGTTAACATTATTCAAACCATTCGTATTAAGAGAATTAATTAAAGCTGGTCACAGCATTGCTGTTGCATCAAAAGCTTGTGATAATCAAGATGATAGCGTATGGAGTATCTTAGAAGAAGTTATTAGAGAACATCCAGTTTTATTAAACCGTGCTCCTACACTTCACCGTTTAGGTATTCAAGCATTCGAACCAGTATTAATTGAAGGTAAAGCAATTCGTTTACATCCACTTGTATGTACACCATTCAACGCCGACTTCGATGGTGACCAAATGGCTGTTCACGTTCCTTTATCATTAGAAGCTCAAGCAGAAGCTAGATTATTAATGTTAGCTTCTAACAATATCCTTAACCCTAAAGATGGTAAGCCAGTTGTTACTCCATCACAAGATATGATCTTAGGTAACTACTACTTAACATTAGAAAGAAAAGGTGAACCAAACGAAGGTCACATCTATAAGGATTTTGATGAAGCTTATATGGCTTACAAACATGGAGATATTACATTACATACTCGTATTTTTGTTGATATTTCTTACTTACCAACAAATAAATTTAATTATGATGTAATTCCATCTAAGTATTTATTTACTACAATGGGTAAAATGATTTTCAACAGCATCTTACCTGATGAATTCCCATATTTAAATGAACCAACTGAAGATAACTTATGTGTTCAAACTCCAGTTAAATATTTCTTAAACTTAAAAGATGGTAAAGCTTCATTTGATGAATTAATGGCTCGTGATGAAGTTTCACCATTCAAGAAAAAACAAATTGCTAGAATCATCGCTGAAGTATTTAAGAGATTCCAAATCACTGAAACTTCAAGAATGTTAGACCGTATTAAAGATTTAGGTTTCCAATACTCTACAATCGCAGGTTTAACAATCTCTGTTGCGGACGTTCTTGACTATAAAGGTAAAAATGAACGTATTGCTCAAGCAGATGCTAAGATTGACCAAATCACTATGATGTATGAATTAGGTCAATTAACTAATAAAGAACGTAAAAAATTAGTAGAAAAAGAATGGGGCGACGCTCGTAACCAAATCCAAGAAGGTCTATGGGCTGAATTATCTAAACAAAAAGATAACCATATCTTTATGATGGCTGATTCAGGTTCTCGTGGTAACTCATCTAACTTTGCCCAATTAGCAGGTATGCGTGGTTTGATGGCCAACACTGCAGGGGAAACTATCGAAGTTCCAGTTCGTGCTAACTTCCGTGAAGGGTTAACAGTTTCTGAATTCTTCATCTCTACACATGGTTCTCGTAAGGGTTCTACAGATACAGCGTTAAAGACAGCTGAATCAGGTTACTTAACTCGTCGTTTAGTAGATGTTTCTCAAGATGTTATCATTTCTACAGTTGACTGTGGTACTGAAAAAGGTATGTATGTTGAAGACATCATTGATGATGGCGGTAAAGTTATCGTTACAGTTGCTGACCGTGTAATTGGTCGTTATGCTGCTAAGGATTTAGTTAACCCAGAAACAGGTGAATTAATCATTTCTAGAAATGAAATGTTCACTGAAGAACATGCAAAAGTTATTGATGACGCTAAGATTAAACGCGTATGCATCCGTACAAATATCACTTGTAACTCTAAATCAGGTGTATGTATGATTTGTTACGGACGTAACCTTGCAACAAATAAAGTTGTTGAAGTAGGGGAAGCAGTTGGTGTAGTTGCTGCTCAATCTATCGGTGAACCAGGTACACAGTTAACAATGCGTACTTTCCATACTGGTGGGGTTGCATCTGCTGCCGATATTACACAAGGTCTTCCTCGTGTTCAAGAATTATTTGAAGCACGTAAACCTAAAGGTAAAGCTACTATCTCTGAAATCGATGGTGTTGTTGA
This sequence comes from Candidatus Pelethenecus sp., assembly GCA_045121295.1. GTDB lineage: Bacteria > Bacillota_I > Bacilli_A > Acholeplasmatales > Anaeroplasmataceae > Pelethenecus. Next base: position 28,791 of record JBGVFV010000089.1, on the reverse strand, counting down.
CTCAATCGAAAAGACTAAGAGTGGTTTAGCTGTAACTATTATGAATGATGATGAAGAAAAGATTTATACAATCGATGCTACATCAGAATTATTAATCCAAGTTGGTTCTCAAATCAAACGTGGTGACAAGTTAATGAAGGGTTCAATCCATCCAAAAGAATTATTACGTATTAAGGATGCTGAAGCTGTTCAAAAGTATATTGTTGAAGAAGTTCAAAAAGTATACCGTGCTCAATCAGTAGAAATTTCTGATAAGCATATCGAAATTATTGTTCGCCAAATGATGAGAAAAGTTCAAGTTGTTCAAGAAGGAGATACTGAATTATTACCAGGTAAGGATGTATCAGTATTAGAATACAAAGATGCAGTTCAAAAGGTAATGGAAACTGGCGGAGAATTACCAACAGCTAAACCATTATTATTAGGTATCACTAAGGCTGCATTAGCTTGTCAATCATTCTTATCAGCTTGTTCATTCCAAGAAACAACAAGAATCTTAACTCAAGCTGCTATCCAATCTAAAGTGGATAACTTAGTAGGCTTAAAAGAAAATGTAATTATCGGTGGTTTAATCCCAGCTGGTACAGGTGTTTTAGTAGAAGATACTTTTGAATGCCAACAAAAACCAGAAAACATCTATCAAGAAGTTCTTGATTCAGTTAATGATGAAGAAGAATTAGATGATGAAGAAGAATTAGATGATGAAGATATCGAAGAAGGATTCGAAGATGAAGACGACGACGATACTTTATTAGAAGATGAACCATTATATACAGAAGATTACTTAGAATAATCAATCAAGGCTCTAGAGTTTCTAGAGCCTTTTTGAATTTGTGTTACTTTTTCTGATAAAAAATCATAAAAATAGTGTATAATAGTAATGTATTTTTATATTTTGGAGTTGTTAGTGTGTTAAAAAGATTTATTAAATATTATAAGCCTTATAAAGGCATTTTTACATTAGATATGATAGCTGCATTATTCATTTCATTAATAGGTTTATTATATCCAATTGTTACAAATAAAATTTTAGATGATTTTATTCCTGAACAAAATATTAAAGGAATTATTATTGCAGGTGTAATTATATTTTCTTGTTATTTAATTAGAATGTATCTTAGATATTTCGTTCAATATTATGGACATGTTATGGGTGTTAAGATGCAAGCTGATATGCGTAGTGAAATGTTCCATAAATTACAAAAATTACCATTCTCTTATTATGATGAACATGAAACAGGTAAGATTATGAGTAGAATGAGTAATGACTTAATGCAAGTATCTGAACTTGCACATCATGGTCCTGAAAATATCTTCATTTGTGGTGCAACAGTTGTCTTATCATTTGTTTATCTTATGACTATTAACTGGATACTTACTTTAATTGTATTTGCTTGTGTACCTATTATGGTGTTTATATCATTATTTTTCCGTAAAAGAATGCGTAATGCATTCATGGAAACAAGAAAATCAGTTGCTGAAATTAATGCTTCTTTAGAATCATCAATTACAGGTATTAGAGTTACTAAGGCATTTGATAATAGTAAAGAAGAAATCCGTAAATTTGAAAAAGGTAATAAAATGTTTGTTAAAGCTAGATCTAAAGCCTATAAAGCAATGGGTCAATTCAGTTCTTCAACATCTTTTGTTACAGATTTATTTAATATAGTTATTTTAATAGCGGGAGCTATATTTATTTACTATATCCCTGAGAAAGTAGATTATACTGTATTAGTTACATTTATGGTATCAATTGGTACATTTATTGGACCACTTATTACTTTAATTAACTTTGTTGAACAATATCAAGAAGGTGCAACAGGATTCAAACGTTTTATTGAAATTATTGATGAACCAGAAGAAATTGAAAAAGAAGACGCTACAAATGTTGATAAATTAGAAGGTGTAATTAAATTTAATAATGTATTCTTTGATTATGAAACAACTAAGGGTGTATTAAATGATATTTCATTAACTATTCCTAAAGGACAAAAAGTTGCGTTAGTTGGTCCTTCTGGTGGAGGAAAAACAACTATTTGTCACTTAATACCTAACTTTTATAAGATTACAAAAGGAGAAATCTTAATCGATGAATATAATATTAATGATTTAAGTTTCTCTTCACTTAGAAATAATATTGGTATAGTACAACAAGATGTATTCTTATTCAATGGATCTATAATGGAAAACATTCGTTATGGTAGATTAGACGCTACTGATGAAGAGGTATATGAAGCAGCAGCTAAAGCTAATATTCATGATTACATCATGACATTAGATGAAGGATATGATACTCAAATAGGTGAACGTGGTGTTAAGTTATCTGGTGGACAAAAACAAAGATTATCTATAGCTAGAGTATTCCTTAAGAATCCATCAATTCTTATTCTAGATGAAGCTACAAGCGCGCTTGATAACGCAACAGAAGCGTATATTCAATCATCATTAGATGAACTTGCTAAAGGTCGTACAACATTAATTGTTGCACATCGTTTATCAACAATTAAGAATGCTGATATGATTTATGTAATATCAGAAGGTAAAATATTAGAAAAAGGAACTCATGAACAATTGTTAGAAACTATGGGTGAATACTACAAACTTCATGAATTTTCAATTAATAGATAATTAAAATGGACCAAAAAATTTGGTCCTTTTTAGTTATATTTATTTAATAGTTCATAAATATTAATACTTTCTAATTTAGATATAAGACTAATCTTTTTACCAATATCTTTAATAGAAGAACCAATACTATATAGTTCATCATCTATAATTATGAATCTATCATGATAGTTATTAGTTCTAATTACATTCAAATTATGATTAGTTTGAAATAAAGATATTTCTCTATTTGATATTGGTGTATGAGAAGCAATATAAATAGTAATATCTACATTGATATCATTCATCATTTCTAATACAGAATAATCCAAATAAGAATCTATTACGATTATTCTGTTAGTAGCTTTATTAAATAGGTTTTTAATAAAGGAATAACCTATAAACAATTCCCCATTATAGAATATTTTATCTTTTAATAAATCAATAGAAGTAAGATTATCATATTTAACTTCTAAATTAGATAATCTTTCATTCATATTAATAATAGTATTATTCATTTGAATAAGATTATCGCTATGAGCGATACATCTGGATTCTTTAATAACGTAACCTTTCATTAAATATTGTTTAAGTATAGAATTAGCCCAACGTCTAAATATATTCCCTCGAATAGACTTAACTCTATAACCTATGGAAAGAATCATATCTAAATTGTAATATTTTAAAGAGTAAGTTTTTCCATCATTTGCAGTTTGTCGGAATTTCCGACATACTGAGTTTTCTAATAACTCATTTTCTAAGAAAATATTTTTTATATGTTCAGTTATTGTTGTTCTACTTTTGGCGTATAATTCAGCAATTTGTGCTTGAGTTAACCATACAGTATCATCATTAGGGCTCACATTAACATCTAAACTAAAATCTCCATCTTCAAATTTAATTAATTCATAATTTTTATCCATATTTTTTACCTCTTTTCACTATAATTAATAGACAAAAAAAGCAATTTTTTAAAAATAATTTTCAAAATGATTCTATTTAATGTATTTTCTTTTTTTTTACATTAAATTATTGTATAATTAATGTAAGTTTTAAAAAACGGAGGTGCTACCGATGTTAAATATCATTTTAAATAAAGGTGAAGAAAATAATGTTTTAATGGGCTTTCCATGGGTTTATAATAATGAGATTTATAGCTTTGATGGAGAGATTATTAATGGAGAAGTAGTTAAGGTATTAACTTTTGATCGTAAATTTGTTTGTTATGGCTTTTTAAATATTGAATCTAAATTAATGGTAAGAGTTTTATCATTAAATATTGATGAAGTTATAAATGAAGATTTCTTTAGAGAAAGAATTAGATATGCTATCAATCACAGAATTAATTTAGGGTTTGATACTTCAACAAGATTGATATTTGCAGAAGCTGATTACCTGCCAGGTTTAATTGTTGATAAATATGGAGATTATTTATCGGTACAATTCTTATGTTTAGGTATGGATAAAATAAAAGATATGCTTGTTAAAATATTAATTGAAGAACTTAATCCTAAAGGTATATATGAAAGAAGTGATATGCCTGTAAGACTTAAAGAAGGATTAGAAGAATATAAAGGTATTTTATATGGTGATTTTGATCCTAGAGTGGTAGTTGAAGAAAATGGTATTAAGTTTGTTGTTGATATTGAAAATGGTCAAAAGACAGGATACTTTTTAGATCAAAAACTAAATAGAGATGTTCTTAAGTATTATGTTAAGGATAAAGTGGTATTAGATTGTTTTAGTAATGTAGGTGGTTTTGCCTTACATGCTTGTAAGTATGGTGCTAAAATGGTTGATGCATGTGATATATCAAAAAAAGCTTGTGAGGATATTGCATATAATGCTAGTTTAAACGGGTATACTAACCTTAACGCTATTTGTGTTGATGTGTTTGATTATCTACGTAATGATATAAAGGATAAATATGATGTAATTGTACTTGATCCACCCGCATTTACTAAGGATAAATCAACAGTTAAAAAGGCTTATCGAGGATATAAGGAAATTAACCTTCAAGCTATGAAGAATATTAAGTCTGGTGGTTATTTATTAACATTTAGTTGTAGCCAACATATGACACCTGACTTGTTCATGCAAATGGTTAAGGAAGCTGCCGTAGACAGCAAACGTAGTGTTCAATTCCTTGATTATAAGATACAAGCTCCAGATCATCCAGCATTGTTAGCTGGTAATGAACAGCTTTATCTTAAATGTATTATTTTAAGAATAAAATAGGAGATATTAATATGGATAAAAGTTTATTTATTTTTAATAGAAAAAAGATTTTAGATAATATGATGGATAATTCAGTATTATTAAGTTTTTCAATTCCAAAGGGTGAAGTAAAGAATGATGTTAATCGTAATTACTTTTATTTATGTGGAAATTTTGAATTTGAAAATATTGTAATGCTTGTTAAAAAAGATGGTGTTAGTCAAGAATTAATGTTTATTAATCCTTATGATGAATTCAAGGCTAAATGGGTTGGAGCTCCATTATCTTCATCAGTTATAACTGAACAATCAGGTATTACAGATGTTAGATATTTATCAGAATTTGAAGAAGTATTAAATGGATATTTAAAGGACTTAACAAAATTATATGTTGATTTAGAAAATGATAAGAATGAATATTCTCATGAAAAATTATTTAGTAAATCAAAAAAGGAAGAATATCCACATTTAGTAATTTATAATTCACAAGATTTATTTAAAAAAGCTCGTACAATTAAGCACGAACAAGAAATTGAAGAAATAAAAAAAGCTATTGAAATAACTAATAAAGGTATTTTAAATATTCTAGATAACATGAAAGAATGTTATGAATATCAATTAGAAAGTTATTTTGATCAGGCAATTAAGTATCATGGTGGTACTGGATATGCATTCCCAACTATCGCTGCTAGTGGTGGTAACGCAACATGTTTACATTATCAAGAAAATAAAGATATTGCTAAAGATGGTGATTTAATTTTATTTGATTTAGGTTCATCACTTAATATGTATTGTGCAGATATATCACGTACATTCCCTGTTAGTGGTAAATTTAGTGAAAGACAAAAACAAATTTATAATATTGTTTTAGCTGGTCAAAAACATGTATTAAAACATACTAAGCCAGGTATTACTACAAAGGAATTAAATCAAAAATTAGTTGAATTTTATGCTGTAGAGTTAAAGAAAATTGGTTTAATTAAAGAAGATAAAGAAGTTATGAAATATTATTATCATGGTGTAAGTCATCATTTAGGTTTAGATTGTCATGATTTATGTGAATATACACCACTTGAAGCTGGCGCTATTATCACATGTGAACCAGGTTTATATATCGCTGAAGAAAATATTGGTATTCGTATTGAAGATGATATTTTAATTACTGAAGATGGATATATTAACTTAAGTTGTCAAATAATTAAAACAGTAGAAGATATTGAATCTTATTTAAATAAGTAAAAGGAAGGTAGAAAAAGATGGATATTAAAGTATTAAAAGATTATGCAAAATTAATTGTTAAAATGGGTGTGAATGTTCAAGAAGGACAAGATGTTGTTATTAACGCTTCTGTTCATGATGCATATTTTGTTGAACATGTTGTTGAAGAAGCTTACAAAGCTGGTGCTAAACATGTAAGTGTTGAATGGAGCTATCAACCAATAGCTAAATTAGCTTATCAATATCAAACAGTAGAATCATTAAGTGAAATGCCAAAATGGCAAATTGCAAAACAAGAACATCGTGTTGAAACATTACCTGCAATGATTCATATTGTATCAGCTGATCCAGATGGTATGGCTGGTGTTGATCAAGCTAAGATGTTACAAGTTCAAAGAATTTTAGGTCCAACAATGATGAAATACCGTATGGCTATGGATAACAAATATCAATGGACTATCGCTGGTATTCCTGGAAAAGCTTGGGCTAAAAAGATTTTCCCTAATTTAACTGAAGAAGAAGCAATGTCTTCATTATGGGATGCAATATTAAAGGTAACTAGAGTAAATGGTGATCCATTAAAGAACTGGGAAGAACATAATGCTAACTTAGCAGAAAAAACTAATAAGTTAAATAATTTACATATTAAAACATTAACTTATAAATCATCTAATGGTACAGATTTTAGTGTTGATATTCAACCAGAATTAACATTTATGGCTGGTGGTGAATATACATTAGGCGGTGTATTCTATAATCCAAATATGCCAACTGAAGAATGTTTTACATCTCCTGACAAGCATAGTGCAAACGGTATTGTTTATGCAACCAAACCATTATCAGTAAGAGGTGTGTTAGTTGATAATTTTGCATTCCGTTTTGAAAAAGGTAGAGTTGTAGAAGTTATTTGTGATAACCCTGAACATAAAGATGTATTAGAAAAATTAGTATCAACTGATGAAGGTGCTGCAATGCTTGGTGAAGTAGCGTTAGTACCATTTGATTCACCAGTTAATCAAACTAACCTTTTATTCTATAATACATTATATGATGAAAATGCATGTTGCCATTTAGCTATTGGTAGAGCATTCTCTAACTGTATTCGTGATTATGAAAAATTAACTGAAGAAGAAGTTAAGGCAGTCGATTTAAATACTTCAATGATTCACGTTGACTTTATGATTGGTAGTGCTGATTTATCAATTGTTGCCCAAACTTATGATGGAAAAACTGTAGAAATCTTTAAAGATGGTACTTGGGCTATTTAATGAAAGTATTAGTAACTGCATTTAAACCATTTGGTAAATGCACAAATAACTATTCAGAAGAAGTGTTGACTTACGTTCGTAATGTAGATAAAGTTGTGTTAGATGTATGTTATGATAAGTGTTATCAAGATTTAACTAATCAATATAATCTAGATGATTATGATTTAATTATCAGTCTTGGTGAAGCAAGAATGAGACGTGTTTTAACACTTGAAACAACAGCTAAAAATATAAGTTCTTGTAGTTTAGCTGATAATTCTGGAATAGTTAAAAAAGATGCCAAAATCATTGATAATGATATTGTTGAATTAAAGACTTTAGTTAATTTAGATAATGTTATGGATATAGTACAATTGTCACATGATGCAGGAAAGTTTGTTTGTAATAATATATATTTTCATTTATTAAATAATTATCCTACAAAATCTTTATTCGTACATATTCCTGAATGTAATGACAATATATGTAATTATTTAGAATATGCATCTACCATTAATAAAATAATAGACAAAATAAGATTAGAAGTAGATAAAAATAAATATGAACATAATGATTATGGCGGATATAATGAACATTATTATTCATATACATTATTAGAAAAATAGAAAAAGAGGACGCGGTCCTCTTTTATTTTACATATAATCTATGAGCGTAGAATTCAGCTTCTGTAGTTAAATTGATTTTTAACTTTTTAAAGATTCCTGAATCTACTTGTGGAAGGATTACGGTAGCGTGAGCTTCACATCCTTCTAGGTTTGGTAATTGTTTAATTGCCATTTCTGCAAGTGGATTAGTTCTTGCTGAAATAGCTAATGCAATTAATATTTCATCTGCATGTAAACGAGGATTATGGTTTCCTAAATCATTAACCTTAAGATTAGTTATTGGTTCAATGATAGAAGGAGATAATAACAACATATCATCATTTATTTTAGCTAGATGTTTTAATGCATTTAATATTAATGCTGCAGGAGCACTTAATAATTTAGATGTTTTAGCGTCAACTATTGTTCCATCCTTAAGTTCTAACGCCATTGATACAGTATCAGTTAAGTCGCGTTTAGCTAATGCAGCTTTAACACATGGACGGTTTTCAACTGATATATTTAATTGACGCATGATTAATGAAATTTTATCTTTCGCATCAACTGACACTTTACCATCACGTAAATCAACTAATGTATCTAAATAACGGCGAATGATTTCATCTTTGCTTGCTTTACAAGCATATTCATCATCACTAATTGCGAACCCTGCCATATTAACACCCATATCAGTAGGTGATTTATAAGGAGAAGTACCAAATATCGCTTCTTGCATAGCTTGAACTACTGGGAAGATTTCGATATCACGATTATAGTTAGTTGCAAGTTTACCATAATGTTCTAAATGATATGGATCAATCATGTTAACATCATTAAGATCAGCAGTGGCTGCTTCATAAGCTAGGTTTACAGGATGACTTAATGGTAAATTCCAAATAGGGAATGTTTCGTATTTTGCGTATCCAGCTTTAACACCGCGTTTGTTTTCATGATAAAGCTGAGATAAACAAACAGCCATTTTACCACTACCAGGTCCTGGTGCTGTAACAACGACTACTGGACGTTTTGTTTCAATATATTCATTTTTTCCAAATCCTTCTTCACTGATAATGTGTTCAGTGTTATGTGGATAGTTTTCTATTTCATAATGTAAGTAAGTTTTAATACCTAAGTTGTTAAGTTTTTTGTTGAAAGAAATAACTTGTGGTACGTTTTGGTATTGGTTAATACAAACAGAACCAACATAAAGATCAGAAGCTCTAAAGGCATCGATAAGTCTTAATACTTCAGATTCATAGTTAATACCTAAATCTTTTCTAACTTTATTCTTTTGAATATCACGGGCATTAATTACAATAATAACTTCAACTTTATTTTTAATTTTAAGTAACATTTTAAGTTTTGTATCAGGTAAGAAACCTGGCAATACTCTTGATGCGTGGAAATCATCGAATAATTTACCACCAAATTCAAGGTATAATTTATTATCAAATGTTTTAACTCTATCTAGGATTTCTTTAGATTGTAATTCTAGATATTTCTTGTTATCAAAAGCTATCATAGGACTCAGCCTCCTTTTTTAAAAACACCTTTTATTATATCTATTTTTAAAAAATTTTTCAATAAGTATAGTAAAAGTTTGATTTTATTTAAAATAAAATATATAATAATTAAGCAATACAACTTGAGGAGGTGACAGTATGCTAGTATTAGGTGTAGAAAGTAGTTGTGATGAAACTTCGGTTGCGATTATCCGTGATGGTAAGGAAGTTTTATGTAACATTATTAATTCACAAATAGATATTCATAAATTATTTGGTGGGGTTGTGCCTGAAGTTGCATCACGTCATCATGTATATCAAGTTTCAATGGTTTTTGAAGAAGCATTTAAAACTACTGGTATTAAACCAGAAGAAATAGATTTAGTTGCTGTAACATGTGGTCCAGGGTTAATTGGTTCATTATTAGTTGGTGTAAATGCTGCTAAAACTTTTGCATTAATGTATAATAAACCAATTATAGGTGTGCATCATTTAGCTGGTCATATTTATGCTAATGCAATTGAACATGATATGAAGTTCCCTGCAGTTGCTTTATTGGTATCTGGTGGTAATACAGAACTTATTTATATGAAAGAACATTTCAGTTTTGAAATTATTGGTGAAACATTAGATGATGCAGTAGGAGAAGCGTATGATAAGGTTGCTAGAGTTGTTGGTTTACCTTATCCTGGTGGTCCTCATGTGGATCGTTTAGCTCATACTGGTAAAGATACATATAAGCTTCCAAGAGTATATTTAGAAGCTGATTCATATAATTTCTCATTTTCTGGTTTAAAGAGTGCAGTTATTAATTTAGTACATAATTCTAAACAAAGAAATGAAGAAATTGTTCCGGAAGATTTATGTGCATCATTCCAAAATTCTGTTACAGAAGTATTAGTTAATAAAACATTTAAATTAGCTAAAGAGATGGATGTTAAACAAATTATTGTTGCTGGTGGTGTATCAGCAAACAAAGGATTAAAAGAAAGATTTAATGCTGAAAATCCAGGTTTTGAAATTTGTATACCATCTATAAAATATTGTACAGATAATGCTGCAATGATTGCTATTGCAGGATATTATCAATATCAAAAATATCAAACTGTTGATGGTTTAGATATGAATGCAAGTGCATCATTAAATCTAGAAAGTTTTTATAAATAAAATATTAATTATTTACATATTATATTTTGAAAGAAGGTATAGGAAATGGAAAATAAAAAATGGTGGTTATTACCTGCTGTATTAGGTGGTGTAAGTTTAGTTGTTTTAGTATTATTTATTATTTTATTATGTGTAAATAATATTGAACCATTAGCAATTGATGAATCTGTAAGAGATTTTTTCTATGATATACGTGGTGAAAAAGGCGGATTTATGTATTGGCTATTTAGAATATTAACTGAATTTGGTGATATTATAGGTCTAGCAATATTAGCTGTTGTATTAGCTGTTATTACTAAAGTTGATTATAGAGTATGCTTGTTTGTTATTGGTGCTGCTTTAGCACATTTATGTAATAATGTTTTAAAGGAAATATTTGAAAGAGTAAGACCTTTTGAAAATATGCAATGGCAATCTGAATCATCAAAGAGTTTCCCTTCAGGTCATTCAAAAAATGCATCATTTATGTTTTCTTTTATAATGTATATTGCATATAAATCTAATATAAAAGATGTATTCAAAAAAACATTATATATTGCATGTCCTATTATGATTGTTATAGTAATGGTTTCAAGACTAGTATTAGGTGTACATTATTTTAGTGATGTATGTGCTGGTTGTGCAGTAGGTTTAATCTTTACTGCATTAATGATTGTCCTTTATCACATTTGTGAAAAGAAACAAATATTTACAACAAATTTATACGATATTATTAAAGCTAAAAGAGCTAAGAAAGCAGAATAGTTATTTTATAGTCTAGAAGTAAAATCTTCTAGACTTTTTATTTTCTAAATAATAAATTTTTAAAGAAAGGTGTTTTATTTTTGAGTGTTAGAAAATGGTGGAAAGTTCCATTAATAATTAGCGGAATCGCAATTGTAGTAATAACAATGATTAGTATACTTTTAGTGGTAAATAATATGGAACCATTGAATATAGATTTAGAAGCTAGAGATTTTTTCTATGATATACGTGGTGAAAAGGGTGGTTTTGTTTATTGGATATTTAGAGCATTTACAGAGTTTGGTTATATATATGTTATGCTTGTTATGAGCATTTTGTTAATTATATATACTAAATTTGATATTAAATCTATTATTTTTATTGGTGGTATAATTTTTACGATTGTAGTAAATGAGTGGATATTAAAAAATATATTTGATAGAACTAGGCCAATACCTAATAATTGGTGGATAAAGGTAAGTTCATCAAGTTTCCCTTCAGGACATTCTGCATGTGCTTCATTCATGTATTCTTATTTGATTTTTATCGTATCTAAATTTAACTTTAATAGTAAAACTCGTAAAATATTATATGCGACCTTTGTGTTATTAATATGCATGGTTATGGTATCTAGAATGGTATTGGGGGTACATTATTTTAGTGATGTATGTGCTGGAGCTTGTGTAGGTTTGGTAATATCATCTATAATGATAGTCATTTACAATGTCGTAGAAAGATATTCACTATAATCTAATAATCAACTATTATCTAGAAGAAAAGATAATTCTTCTAGATTTTTTATTTTCAATATATTTATTAATTTATTATGTTTAGATATTATTTCTTTATCAATCAAGTATTGTAATATTTCTGAGATGGTTTTAGTAGGTACATTTAAATGAGAGGATAGTTCTTTAATTGAAATTATATAAAATGAAGGTGTTTGTTTTATGGAATATTCATAATATAAATATCTTGATATTTTTATTAGTGGATCAGTAATAGAAAGTAATTCATTATGAATAAGTGTTTTATTTAGAATAGAAGATATTATTTTAATGAAAGAAGTATCAAGTTCTTTGAATTCTATCCAATAACCAACAACTTTAGTTTTAGTTATATAATCAGATATAGAGTAAGCATCTTTATAGATATATTCTATAAACAAATAGGAATGATCTTTATATTCTTTGTTTGTTTTAGTTTCTAATACTATTCCTTGTTGAATATAAAATAAAGAATTTATATATTCATTTTTATATTTTATTATGGTGTTATTCAGATATTGTTTCATAATAAAGGAATTATATAATTATTACACAATAGAAAAATGGTAAATTTTGTATATTATGAATATATTGTTTAATGTATTGTTAATTTAACACTTATATTATAAATAATATAATTTTCAAATTTCTTAATATATTTTTCTTGATACAAAGGTCTATTTAAGTTATAATATATGCTAGATATATTTTAAGTAAAAGGAATTGATATTATGAAATATTTAAAGGCTTTATGCTCAATCATTGTTTTGGGCTTTATAATATTCTTATGTAGCTGTGGCAAAGAATTACCTGGTGTAACTGGTGATTTTAATGTTACAGTATTTAAGAATGCTATTGAAGTTAATTCAACATACGTAGATACTGCTGAACATGATTTATTTTATGATAATGTTAGAGCTTACGTAGTTGTTGAAAACGAAGATGAAGATGGTGTTGTAAGTGAAGTTACTAGAACTGCTGTAACTATTACAAAACCAACTGTTGTATTAGATCCTATGGGAACTAAAACCGAAGAAAAATATACACATGAAAGTGTTGAATATGATGTATATGTTGATAGTAAAGAACAAAAATATTTTATTTTAGAAAATCAAAATCAAGAAAGATTTGTATATTACTTACAAGTTAAAGAAGATGGAAGTTATAGTGCTAAAGCACCTCAAAAGATTGTTGAAATTCCAACTGAATTAGAAGGTCAAAAAGTAACAATTTCTAATTTAACTGAAGGTACAAAATATACTGTAAAATTAATTATTACTGCAAGTAGCAAGCAAACAGTTTTAAAAACAGATACTGTAACTACTTTAGATAGTGGTGAAAATGCAGAAGATCCAATCATTATTAATACATTACAAGAATTAGTAGGTATTAATAAAGATAATGATGGTTACTACAAATTAGGTGCAGATATCGTTGTTGATGGAAGTATTGCTACAATCTTCAACTCATCTACAATTTTTAAAGGTCATTTTGATGGTGATGGTCATACTATTTCTGGTTTTACAATTAGTGGTAATAACTATTCTGGTTTATTCGGTAATATGTTTGGTGCAACTGTTAAGAATTTAGTATTAAAAGATGTTAAGTTCAACGTTTCACGTGGTGAAACTTTCTTAGGTGCATTGTCTGGTTACGCTAAAAACTGTACAATTGAAAATGTGACTGTAGAAAATGTTGAATTCACATACAGTGGTAGAAGTTCAGCTACAGCTATTATCGGTGGATTTGTTGGTGAAGCTGAAAATTGTACAATCAAAAATTGTACTGTAAGAAATGTTAAAACTGTAATTTCATCAGCTCAATTAAAAGTTAAAGTTGGTGGATTTGTTGGTGTTAACGATATGAGTTTAATCGAAAACTGTCATGTAAATGGTTCAGTTGAAGCAACTATTACATATAATGCAAATACTGATGGTGCATTATTAATTGGTGGTTTTGCTGGTGTTAATGATTCTAATAAAGGTATCGTTAATTCATCTGCAATCGTTAATGTTGTTGTTAAAGAACCAGAAACAGTTACATCAAGTGGTGTTAAAACACATAAATTAGCTGTTGGTGGTTTTGTAGGAAGTAACGAATCATTCCATAATAGATTATCTAACTGTGTGGCAATTGGTGATATTACTGTATCAGCAAAACATTCTTATAATGTATTTGTTGGTGGTATTGTTGGTGATATTTCTAAAGCTGGTGTTGCTAACCTTGAAAACTGTTTATATAAAGGAAAAGAAAAAGGTATTACTGTAACATTAATGAAAGTAACAGATGAAACAGAAGAAGAAAAGATTCAAAAGGCTTATGTTTCATTAACAGTTGGTCGTGTTGAAAATGCTGATCATTCAAGTATCACAAATGTTATTTCATATAACGATTTAATGACTTTAGAAAACGAACATAAGAATGTTACTAAGGCTGCTTATGTTATTAGTACTGATATTTCAGCATTCAATGAAAATATTCAAAATATTGTAAAAGCAAACTAAATTGGAGCGCATGCTCCTTTTTGTGCTAGTTAGGAGATTTTAAAATGGGACTAAAAATATATAATTCTTTATCAAATAAAATAGAAGAATTCATTCCAATTAAAGAAGGAAAAGTTAATATGTATGTTTGTGGTCCAACGGTTTATAACCATATCCATATTGGTAATGCTAGACCAGTAGTTGTTTATGATATGTTAAAGAACTATTTAGAGTTTATTGGATATGATGTTACTTATGCATCAAACGTTACAGATGTTGATGATAAGATTATTAACGCTGCCATTAAAGAAAATAAAACAGAAAAAGAGATTGCAACTTACTATGAAGAAGCATACTTTAAAGCATGTGAGTTAGTTGGTAGTAAACGTCCTGATGAAATTCCACATGCAACAGATTATATTGAAGAAATGATTAATTTTATTAATGAATTAATTGAAAAAGGCTTTGCGTATGAAGTTGATGGAGATGTATTCTTCCGTGTAAGAAAGATTTCTGATTATGGTATTTTATCTAATCAAGTAAGTGAAGAATTAGATAGTGGTGCTAGAATTTCTGTTAATGATAAAAAGGAACATCCATCAGATTTCTCTTTATGGAAAAAAACTGAAGTAGGTATTAAATGGGATTCTCCATTTGGTGCTGGTAGACCAGGATGGCATACTGAATGTGTTGTTATGAACCATAAGTTATTTGGTGGTGAAATTGATATTCATGGTGGTGGTATGGATTTAAAATTCCCACATCATGAAAATGAAATTGCTCAAAGTGAAGCATTATATCATAATCATTTAGCTAAATACTGGATGCATGTAGGTAGATTAGAACTTAATGGTGATAAGATGTCTAAATCGCTTGGTAATGTAATTTATGTTAAGGATTTAGATTCTACTACAATGGGTATGATTATGAGAATGGTGTTGGTATTTACACCTTATAGAAATAATTTTAACTATACTGCAGAAGTTTATAGTCAATATGAAAAAGCCTTTGTTAAATGGCAAAGAGCGTATAAACAAGGTTTATATGAATTACAATTAAAAGGTGTTCAATCAACAGATATTTGTGAAGCAGATATCAATCAATTTATTGAATATATGAACCAAGATTTAAATGTTCAAAATGTTATGATGCTTATTGAACAAATTGTTAAAGAATTAAATATGGCAATTCGTAACAAAGATATAAATACTGTAAGTGTTAAATTTAATACATTGGATAAGATTTTAAATGTATTAGGTATTAATATGTTTGTTAAAAAAATGAATGAAGAACAAATAGAGGTTTATCAAAAATGGAATGAAGCTAGAGCTTTAAAAGATTTTGAAAAAGCCGATATTTATCGTAACATGTTAGTTAATTGGGAGATTATCTAACATGGACGCTAATTTGTATAATGGGTTATCGTTAGCTTATATAGGAGATGCAGTTTTCGAAATATACGTTCGTAAACATGTATTATCTTTAGGGGTTACTAAGGTTAACAATTTGCATAAAAAAGTTGTTGAATATACAAGTGGTGAAGCTCAAGCTAAAATAATTAAAGATTTTATCAATAATAATGTTTTAACTGAAGAAGAAATTTCTATTTATAAAAGAGGTAGAAATTCACATGTAAATTCAAATCGTAAAAATATAGATTTAGCTAATTATTTAGACGCAACAGGATTTGAAGCGTTAATTGGTTATCTATATTTAAAAGGGAATGTAGAAAGATTAGAAGAATTAATTAATTTTATATTGGTATCTAAATAGGAGGTACATATGGCTACTTTTGATGAAAGAAGTATTTTCGGTAAACGCGAAGAAACTGTAGAAGAAAAAAATGTAGATGAAGTTCTTGAAGAACAAGATGAAGAAGAATTAGAAGAAGTACTAGATTCTGAAGATGAAATTACAATTCCAGAACCAGGTCCAAAAGATGATTCTGTTCGTGTTGTAGGTGAAGACTTTGTTGAAAGTGAACGCGCCAGAAAAGAAAGAATAAAAAGAGAAAAAAGAGAAAAGAAATTACAGGATAAAGAATATCAAGCAATGGTAAAGGCTCATAAAAAAGCTTTAAAACTTAATCCTGAAAATATTAAAAGATATGAAAGTGATCCTGAAAAAGGTTTACCAAATGAAATTGTAGAAAAAAGAGTATTAGATGAATTAGTTAACGTTACAAATAAAGGTTCAACTAAATCTAAAAAAGCTATAGTTTTTTCTAATATTTTTACATTTTTTAATATCTTAACATTTTTGATTGCTGGTTGGTTAATTTCTGTTAAAGCTTTTACAGATTTAGTATTCTTAGCAATCGTTATGGCTAACTTAGTAATTGGTATTTATCAAGAAATTAGAGCTAAAAAGACTATTGATAGATTATCTTTATTATCTGCACCAACTGCTACTGTTATTCGTGAAGGCGAAAAACAAGAGATCGGTGTTAGTGAGGTTGTTTTAGATGATATTATTGTTCTTAAGAATGGTGATCAAATCTGTGCAGATAGTATTTTAATTGATGGCTCAGTAGAAGTTAATGAATCATTATTAACAGGGGAAAGTGACGCAATCGTTAAGAAACCTGGTGATTTATTATTCTCTGGTTCATTTGTTGTTTCTGGTAGTTGTAAAGCTAGAGTTGATAAGGTTGGTAAAGATAATTACATTGAAAAACTTACTAGTCAAGCTAAAAAATATCAAAAACCTAATTCTGAATTATTAAAGTCATTAAAATTAATCATTTATTTTATGGCTGTATTTATCATTCCATTAGGTGCAACTTTATTCATTACACAATATTTTGTTAATGATATGGAATATGTTACTGCGGTTCGTAAAACTGCGGGTGCTATGATTGGTATGATTCCATCTGGATTATGGTTATTAACATCTGTAGCTTTATTCGTTGGGGTAATTAAACTTTCTCAAAGAAATGTTTTAGTACAAGAATTATATTGTATCGAAATGTTAGCGAGAATTAATGTATTGTGTTTAGATAAAACAGGTACAATTACTGATGGTACAATGAATGTTAAGAATGTTATTGATTATAATTCTTTATATGGTTTAACTACTAAAAATATTGTTTCTGCAATGTTAAACGCACTTAATGATGATAACCTTACTTCTAAGGCATTAGAAGAAAAATTTGGACGTAATAAACGTCTTAAGTTTAATGCAATTATTCCATTCAGTTCACAAAGAAAATATAACGCTGTAACATTTGATAAAATGGGTACATTTGCGTTAGGTGCACCTGAATTTGTATTAAAGAGAAGTTATGATCAAATCAAAAAAGAAGTTACTAAATATGCTTCACAAGGTTATCGTGTACTTTCTTTAGCTCATTTTAATGGTTCAATTGAAAATGGTGAATTACCTGGTGAAAGCCCTGAAATTATTTCATTAATTTTAATTGAAGATAACATTAGACCAGACGCAATTAATACTATTAATTATTTTAAAGAAAGTGGAGTTTCTGTAAGAGTTATTTCAGGGGATAATCCAATGACTGTTTCAAAAATTTCAGAACGTGCTGGTATTGAAAATGCTGATCAATATATCTCATTAGATGGTTTAAGTGATGTAGAAGTTGAAAGAGCCGCATTAAAATATACAGTATTTGGACGTGTTAGTCCATCTCAAAAGAAATTACTTGTTACCACTTTAAAGAATGCTGGTAATAAAGTAGCCATGACAGGGGATGGGGTTAACGATATATTAGCGTTAAGAGAAGCTGACTGTTCAATCGCTATTGCTTCAGGTAGTGAGGCTGCTCGTAATGTATCGCATTTAGTATTATTAGATTCTAACTTCGATTCTATGCCTAAAGTTGTATCAGAAGGTAGAAGAGTTATTAATAATGTTTCAAGTGTTGCGTCTTTATTCTTAACAAAGACTATATTCTCGTTATTGTTAGCTATTCAAGCTATGATTAGAGGTGCTTATCCAATTTCAACTAACCAATTAATTATGATTGATATGTTTGCGATTGGTATACCTTCATTCTTCTTAGTATTAGAGCCTAATAATAAAGAAGTAGAAGGTAACTTCCTAGTTAACATTATTAAGAGTGCTATGCCGGGGGCTCTAACAATACTGGTTATCTCGCTTATTATTTTCTGGTTAGAAGATTCGTTAAATCTAGATACAATTTCAAGTCAAACAATTATTGTTATTGCAGCCACACATACATGTTTAATGGTATTATTTAAGGTTTCTAAACCATTAAACACAATGCGTAGAGGATTGTGTATTGCTTGTTACTCTGCATTCTTATTGATTACGCTTGTGTTGCCTCAGTTCTTAGAATTTAGACCAATATTTGGTTTTGCAGAATATTATAGTCAAGATATTAATCAAGAAGTATTAACATATGTACCACAAGTAGAAATAAGTTCAGATTATTATTATGTATTTGATGGTAAAGTTACTGAATATCAAAAAGTTTCTTCAGAAAAGAATATTAACGTTTCATGTGTAAATGTTAATGGTAAATATTATTATGCAATTAATGATACAAATATTAATGAAGAAGTTATTATTCCTAATGTGTCATTTACATCTGATGGTAATGTTGTATTGGGTGGTACTGAAATTTTCTATATTACAGAAAATGCTGATGGTAATCAAGTTAAGGTACAAATTACTTATTCTGAAGGTTATGAATCATTATTCTCATTAGATCAAAATGGTAATTTATGGTATTCTTTAGGTGATAATATCAAAGAAGAAGTAATGATAACTTTAACAGAAACTGATGAAAATTATGATTTCTATAATAAATATGGTGGAACTAAAACTAAAGATGTTCAAGTGTGTATTATGCCAAAATGGAGTGTAAATAATGATCAAATTACAATTACTCCTGTGACTTCAAGTGTTGATTCTAACCAAATTGTAGATAAAACATACAAAATTGATATTGAAGAAACTTATAAAGTGACATTAAATCCATATACAATGGAATTATTAGTAAATGGTAAAACAGTGGCACCTATTTTAGATAATGGTCAAATTTCACCAAACACATATAAAGTAGAATTGCCATCTATTTCTATTAATTCAAATAATAGATTAGTGTTTAATGGTTTAAATACAGGTGTATCTTCATCTGTATTTGGTGTTGAACAATTAATAGTTGATGGTTCTTTAGCTGATGTATCTAATATTAGAGTTGTTCCATATGATGCTTCTTACTATTTAGTTAATGGTTCAGAAGCGAGTGTGTTAAATGGTGTAAATAGTAATGTTCGTTTATCTAACCCTGCTATTTGTCCTGATATTTCAACAACTGTAAGTGGCAATTATATTATTAACAGATATTATACAGAATATAAATCTGTATCAAATGCGTTAAGTCCTAGAATAGATCAAAATTATAATCTTATTTTAGGTGGCGTTGTGACAGATTATTATATTTCACCTTCAACTGTTATTTCTACAAAAGGTGGAATAGTAACACCATTATCTGTTCAAGCTAAGGTATTCTTATTAATGTTATGTTCAATTGCTGCCCCATTAATGAAGTTATTACAAGCTATTATTCCTTGGGTTAAAAAGCAAATTGAAACAGTTCAAAAGATTTTATCAAAGATCTAATTTGTTTATATATAATATATATTAAATAGGTTAAATGGGGAAAGCTTCGGCTTTCCCTTTAATAAATATAAAAAAAGTATAAAAAGCATTTCAAATAATTATTATATTTGTTATAATTAATTAGAAAAACGTGGTGGTTAAAATGATAAATATTTATGGTAAAAACTGTATTAAAGAAGCAGTTAAAGCTAATAATGGTATTGTAAAGATTTGTATTTTAGATTCAGTTGCATCTAAAGAACAAAAATTTATACAATTATTACAAGATAAGCATATTAAATATGAGATACTTAACAAATCTAAAATGGATAGCACTTTTGGAAATTCTCATCAAGGTTTTGGAGCAATCAGAAATGATTATAAAATTTATGATGAAAAGATTATTGATTTAATCGAAGGAGAAAATAAAAGAATTCTTATTTTAGATGGCATCAATGATCCACATAATTTTGGGGCTATTATTCGTAGTGTAGACGCTTTTGGTTATGATGCGATTGTTTTACCTAATAATCGTAGTGTTCGTATTACAGAAACTGTAGCACATGTTTCTACAGGCGCTATTGAACATGTTAAGATTGCATATGTTAATAGTTTATCAACATTCATTAAGAAACTTAAAGATAATGATTACTGGATTTGTGGTACAGATGCTAGTGGTAATACATTAATTGAACAAGTTGATAAGAATAGAAATTTAGCTGTAATTATTGGTTCTGAAGGTTTTGGAATGAGTAAAACTTTAGTTAATATGTCAGACTATTTAATTACTATTCCAATGGTTGGACATGTTAATAGTTTAAACGCTTCAGTAAGTACAGGAATTGTTTTATATGGTTTAGGTAAAAAATAAAATATTATAATGTATATCAGTCATAATGATTATGAATTAGTTTATTTAATTAAAGAAGGATGTATTCAAGCTAAAGAATTATTGTTTGAAAAATATGGTGTATTAATAAAAAAAATACATCGAGAGGGTTTTTATTATAATAAATACCCACTATTGGACTTTTTACAAGAAGGTTTATTGATACTTGAAAAAGTGATTTATAATTATAACATAGGTTTTAGTTATAGTTTTTATAATTATTTCATTTTATGTTTTAGTAGACGTTTAGCACGTTTACATGTATCAGAGGATATTATGTTATGTGAAAAACGAGTAAAATATAAGTTTATAGACACTGTAGATGTAAAAACCAATTCTGTTAGAAAGTTAATAGAACGCGCAATTGAGGATGAAGACGAAATATCGAAAAAGTTAATATATGAATGTTTTTTGGAGAATTTATCAATTCAATCTTTTTGTGTAAAATATAATTTAGATTATGCAAAAACATATTATACATATAGAAAAATTAGGTTTAAGTTAGAAAAAATATTGACTAACTAACTATTTTATAATAAAATAGTATTGAGCCTATAAAAAGGTTTTTTTATTTGGTTTAAAAGGGGGATTTAGCATGAGAGTAAAAGTAATTTTAGTTTGTGAAGAGTGTTTATCAAGAAACTATACAACAACAAAGAATCCTCAAAAAAATGTTGAAAGAATTGAAACTAATAAATATTGCAAGAATTGCAATAAATATACAGTTCATAAAGAAACAAGATAAAAGGAGAAAAGAAAAATGGCAGTTAAAGAAAAAACACAAGATAAGCCATCAAGAATTTGGCAATATCTTAAAGAAACTCACAAATGGGAAAATTATGTATTCTTATTTTTCTCAGTTGTAGTATTAGCATTAGGTTTATTAATTTTAACAGGTACTTTAAATGTAAAGGAAGATGCATGGTTAATTGGTAATTATCCAAAATTATTTGCATGGATTTTAGTAGGTTTATCTGGAGTATTTACATTATATGGTTTATATCCATTCTTTAAACCAGCTTTACCTGAAATTAAGAAAGTATCATGGTTAACATTTGGTAAATTCGCGGCTAACGCTATTAGAGTATTATTATTTATTGTAATTTTTACTTTATTATTCTTATTATACGACGCATTTATTTCATTATTATTAGCTAGAATTATAGGTTAATTAGAGGTATAGCATTATGAAACGTTGGTATATTGTTGGAACTTATTCTGGGTTTGAAAATGCTGTAAAGCAAGATCTAGAAAGACGTAGAGAAACAATGAACATGACTGATAGTGTTTACCAAGTTTTAGTTCCTGAAGAAACTGTAGAAGTTACAGATAAAAAAGGAAAAGTTAAAACTAAAGTTAACAAATTATATCCTGGTTATGTATTCGTTGAAGTAGAAGTTGAAGGCGAAATGGACGAAAAAGTTTGGTTCATGATTCGTAACACACCAAAGGTTACAGGTTTCTTAGGATCAAGCGGTGGTGGTACTAAACCAGTTCCAGTTCCAGTTGATGAAATGAATCGTATTTTAGTATCTTTAGGTATGGCTACAAAACCTAAATTTGAATTCACTGTTGGCGATAAGATTGAAGTTATTGAAGGACCATTCTCTGGTAGAGTAGCTAATATCGCCGCAATTAATGAAGAAACTGAAGAAGTAATTGTTTTGGTTGAAATGTTTGGTGGTAGATCTACTCAAATGACTTTCGGCTTCAAACAAATTAGAAAAATATAGTTATTTTACTTGCAATAACATACTTATTGTGATAGAATAACTTGGAAACAAACTTACTATGACTTTATGTCATGGCGGAAGGAGTGTAAAAAGCATGAAAAAAGGTATTCATCCAGATTATAAAACTGTGACTGTTACTTGTACTACATGCGGTAACGTATTCGAATCAGGTTCAGTAATGAACGAAATTCGTGTTGATACTTGCTCAAATTGTCATCCATTCTACACTGGTAAACAAGCATTTACTCAAGCAGATGGTAGAGTTGAAAAGTTCAACAAACGTTATGGCGTTAAGAGTAACTAATAAATTTATAAAAAGAATAAGCCCATATGGGCTTTTTTTCTTAAAGTGGGAGTGATTTATATGAATTATTATGTAGGAAAGCCAGGTTGGATTGAAGTTATTTGTGGTCCAATGTTCGCTGGTAAAACAGAAGAATTAATTAGAAGAGTAATCAGAATGGATTACGCTAAAAAGAAGTATTTAATTTTTAAGCCATCTATTGATAATCGTTATTCTGAATCTGAAGTAGTTTCTCATAACAAGAGAAAGGTTAATGCTATTTGTGTAAGTAGTTCTAAAGAATTTGTTAATTATTTAACAGATGATATAGAGGCAGTAATCATTGATGAAGTTCAATTCTTTGATGAAGAAATTGTCCAAGTGGCTCATGAATTAGCTGAAAAAGGATTAAGAGTTATTTGTGGTGGATTAGATTGTGATTTTAGGGGCGTTCCATTTAATATAGTTGCACAATTATTAGCTATGGCTGAAAAGGTTACTAAATTAACAGCTATTTGTGTATGTTGTGGAGAAGAAGCTACTAAAACACAAAGAATTATAAATGGTATGCCAGCTAAATATGATGATCCTATTATTCTAGTTGGTGAAAAAGAATCATATGAATCAAGATGTCGTAGATGTCATGCAGTTAGAAGATAAAGAATATTTTATGACAGAAGCTTTAAAAGAAGCTAAAAAGTCATATGATAAAAATGAAACTCCAATTGGGGCTGTAGTTGTTTATGATAATAAAATTATAGCTAGAGCTCATAATTTGCGTGAATCAAAAAATGATTCCACGTGTCATGCAGAAGTACTAGCAATAAAGAAAGCCTGCAAAAAGATTGGTTCTTGGAGATTAGAAAATTGTGATATTTATGTTACATTAGAACCTTGTGTAATGTGTGCAGGTGCTATGATTCAAAGTAGAGTAAGAAAATGCTATTACGGTGCTAAAAATGAACGTTTTGGCGTTCATGCTGGACCAATTAATCTGTTTGATGTTGAATTCAATCACAAAGTCGAAATAGAAGGTGGAATATTGAAGGAAGAATGTTCTACACTTATTTCAGATTTCTTTAAAAAATTAAGAGAGAATAACAAACTGTAAGGTAAAAAATCTTACAGTTTTTTCTTTTTTCCTTTTCGGTACAAGTTATAAATTATTGTATCGTAAACGCTTACATTTTAATTTACAATATTTTTTTAAAGTTTTATAATAAAGCTAGAATAGAATACTATTTTATTAAAAATTGAAAAGAGGGGAAAAAATGATGAAAAAGAAAGTATTAGTTTCTTTAATGTGTGCTGGTGCTGTTTTGAGTTTAGTTTCTTGTAGAACTACTACAACCACTCCAACGCCAACACCAACTCCGACTCCTGTGTTGCCGACTCCAACGCCAACACCTGAGCCAACAACTCCAGAGGTTGTTAAATTTACTATTAGTTTTAACACTATGGGTGGAGATGCTTTAGAAGCAATAGAAGTAGATGGCTATAAGACAGTAGCTTCACTTCCAACTCCAACAAAAACAGGATATGCATTTGTCGCTTG
Source organism: Candidatus Pelethenecus sp. (assembly GCA_045121295.1). Taxonomy (GTDB): domain Bacteria; phylum Bacillota_I; class Bacilli_A; order Acholeplasmatales; family Anaeroplasmataceae; genus Pelethenecus. Next base: position 4,216 of record JBGVFV010000089.1, on the reverse strand, counting down.
GTATAGAGATGAAGCGTTGACTGATTCGTTCGAATTAAATAGAACTTTTGTTGATAGAAATGTAACATTATATGCAAAATGGGAAACTGCAAGATATGTTGTTAAGGAATTCTATAGTACAGGAGAAGAAATAATTCCATACAAAGTTAACCATGGTGTTAAATTAGGAACTCCAGTTAAAGCTGGTTATAAATTTGTAGGATTCTTCTTAGATGATAAATATACTATTCCATATGAAAACACTGGTGTAACTGGTGATTTAACAGTATATTTAAAATTAGAATTATTACCAACTTATGATGTAACATATGTTATTAATGGTCATGGTGAACAACCAGAAGCATTAACAGATGTTTATAAGTTACCTAGTGAATTACCTTTATTAAAAGAAGAAGGATATAAATTCTTAGGCTGGTATACTGATGAGGAATTAACTGTTGAAGCTGAAGCAGATGTGGATGTTACTGCAGATGTGACTCTATATGCAAAATGGGAATTAATAACATACACAGTTACATACCAAAATAATGGCTTTGGCGTTAAACCAGAAGATTTAAAAGTGGCAGAATTACCTAATGAATTACCAGTATTAAGTGCTGATGATTATGAATTCTTAGGATGGTTCTATGATAGCGAATTTACTGATCCTGCAAACGCTAATGATAAATTAACTGAAAATGTAACATTATATGCAAAATGGATTGAATCTACATATACAGTTTCATATGATGTAAATGAAGTAGGTCAAGCACCAACAATAGAAGAAGGTGTAAAAGCATTACCTAATACATTACCTAAATTAAGTGTTGAAGGTTATGAATTCTTAGGTTGGTATATGGATGAAGAATTAATTGTTGAAGCAACTCCTGGCGCAAAAATCACTGAAAATACTGTTTTATATGCAAAATGGATTAAAGATACAGTTGTTGAACAAACAAATGCAATCGAAATGAATGGTGTTGCTTATGATACAATTGCTGCTGCATTAGCTGCAATCCCAACATCTGGTGATACAAGTACATATACAATCAGTTTAAATAAAGGTACTTATACTGAAAATGGCTTATCTTATAATGGTGCTGCAACAATTCGTATTGTTGGTAATACAAATACTAAATATGGTACAGACGTTATCATTAAAGGTCGAGGAAATAACATGTCTTCTATGAGAGGACGTGAATTACTTGAAATTCAAGGTTCAGCTAGTATTATCCTTGAAAACTTATCATTAGTAAGTGATTACTCACGTTCTGAAACTACTAAAGACGCTCAAGCAGAGGTTTTAGGTACTGATACAAAAGGTAATACCGTTGCTTACAACTGTTCATTTATTTCACATCAAGATACATTAAGAACTACTGGTAAAGCATGGTTCTATGGATGTTATGTTGAAGGTGATACTGACTTTATTTGGATGGAAGCATCTGGTTCAGTTGCATTATTCGAAAACTGTGAAATTGTATCTGTTTATGATCAATATGCAGGTACTCATGCATCATATGTTGCAGCTCCTAGAATGGGCGTTTCTTCAAAAGTAGGTAAAGGTTTAGTATTCTTAAACTCTGTAGTTAAAGAATCTGCCGAAGCTAAAGAAAATGGACAAAAAACATATTTAGCTCGTTCTCCATGGACTTCAGGATACTATAATCAAGTTGCTTATATTAATACAATTTGTAGTGATGTTGAAATTCAAAGTGATAGCAAAGCTCCAAATGCTCCTTGGTTTGGTAAAATGATTCAAACGGATTATCCACAAACTATCATTGGTTGGAAGATGGATTCAAAAACAGCAGCATCTTTAAATATTTCTGGTAAAGATTATATTGTTGATGATGCTACTGTAGCAAAAGAGTTTAATGGTAGAAATGCTATTTTAAATAGAATTTACAATACAGGTAAATTAAAATATGAAAAAGATTCAATTAACAATTGGAATATTAATGCGTTAATTAATCAATATGGTTATGTTGTTTCTAAAGATAATTCATCAGACGTATTAGAAGGTGAATCAACTGTAGCTCCTACAGTATATAATTTCGATGGTAGTGTAGATTTATCTGCAATGTGTAGTAATTTTGCACATGAAAGTGGCAAATCTCATTATAGAGGTGGAAATGGTGCTACAATTACAATTCCTGTAAATGGCAAATCATATGTAGAAATTTATGGTTATTATGCAGGTACAGCTGAAGTTAAAGCTGATACTCAAGGTTATTCAGTTGCATTCTTCAATAATGGTTCAACTAGTACAGAAATTGAACACGATTATATTGTTTATGATGCAAATGCTACTGAAGTAGTTATTACTGCAAAAGCTACAACTTATATTACTAAGATTGTTGTTTATCCAGATACAAACATTCCAGCAGCTAATCCTGTAACTGAAATTGAAATTTCAAGAAGTTCAAAAGTTGAAACAGTTGGTGTGGCTGTAACATTATCAGCAGCTGTTAATAATGATGCTACAAATAAGACTGTAGTTTGGTCTTCATCTAATACTGACATTGCTACAATCGATCCATATAGTGGAAAGATTACATTTAAAGCAGAAGGTGCTGTAACATTTACTGCAACAGCATGTGATGGTTCAGGTGTTACTAAAACTATCGAATGTAATCCAACAGAAGCTACTTGGACAAAAGCTGAATGGTATACAACAGATAATGATATTACTGCTGAAACAGGTGCAGAAGGATACGACAACTTCTCAACTGGCGCTAATACATCTAAAAAGGATCTTCCTGCAACTTATAAGTTTACTAATTTAGCAGGTACTGAAATTTCAACAGCTAAAGGTCTTAAATTAGATAGTAAAGGTCAATTATCTATCGCTATTACTAAGTATGCTTTATTAACAATCATTACTGCTGATTCAGGCAAAATATTTGCTGATCCAGTTGTTTCAAATGGTACTGTAACAGTAACTCCATTAAGTGTTACTCCATCACAAGATGGTAAAGTATATACTTATGTATATGAAATCGAAGAAGTAGGTATGTATGATATCGTACGCGGTAACAATTCTCAAGAAAATAATGCAATCCTTTATGTAAAATGTGAATATGTAGATAGAGTTATTTCTGAATCTATTGGTGTTACATTCAAGGGTTCTCACTACACTGAAAGCAAAACTAATATCGCTAACATTATTACTCCATCTGCAGCAATCGAAGGTGATATCGAAATTAAAGGCTTTAAAATGGTTGGTTGTGCAAGTAATGGTTCTGAAACTAACTGGTTAACTTTCAAAAATAATGCAACTATTACATTTAAAGTAGATAAACCTTGTACAGTATTAGTTGGTTATTATGGTAAATTACAAAAAGTTACAATTAATGGTGTTGAAGTAGAAGGTAATAAAACATCTGTTTCAAATGGTCAAGGCGAAATCGTTGAATATGAAATCGAAGAAGCTGGTACTGTTGTTATTGAAGCAGTTAATGGTGATTATTTAGGCTTTGTTGGTGTTTTATTTAAAACATTAGAACAAAAGAGAGCTAGCGCTGTAGCTAAATTAGATGCAGCATACCCAGCTAGTAAATATACTCAAAATGCTGATTATGAAACAGTTTTAGCTGCCCAAAAAGCAGCAATTAATGCAGCAGCAGATGATGCAGCATTAAAAGAAGCTTATGCAGCGGCAGTTGTCGCTATGGATGCTTTAGAAGTTGATCAAGTAGAAACTCCAAGTGATACAGATCCAAGAGTAACAGTTGATACAACATGGTCATTCAATACAGCAGATACAACAGAAGCAGAAAATTATTATATTGTAAAAGAAACAGCTCAAAAGAATGTTGTTACTTATGAAAAGCTTATCTTAGATGCAACAACAGGAAAAATAGCTCCAAGAGCACAACAATGGGCTCAATTTACAAATGGAGCAGTAATTAAATTTGAAGTTCCTGCTGCAAGTAAAGTTATAGTTAAATGTTATACAAATGATTATACAGTAAATGGCGTGGTTGCCAGTGGTACAGCACAGTCTGCTCAAGAATTTGAAGTAAAAGCAGGTTGGGTAACAATCGTTTCATCATCAGATAGTAACTACATAGATTATATTTCAGTTGAAGTTCCTGCAGTTATAAGTGTTGATACAACATGGTCATTCAACACAGCGGATACAACAGAAGCAGATAATTATTATGTTTTAAAAGAAACAGCTCAAAAGAATGTTGTTGAAACAGGGGGTATTATTTTAGATGCAACAACAGGA
>JBGVFV010000088.1:0-45557 GCA_045121295.1 Candidatus Pelethenecus sp. | reverse complement strand
ATTGTTGATAATACTGGTGCAATTGTGGCTAGATATAGTTATGATCCATTTGGAAACACAGTAATTAATTTAAATACTGATAATATAGCAGTAATAAATCCTATTAGATATAGAGGATATTATTATGATGTTGAAACTCAGCTTTATTGGGTATCCTCACGTTACTATTCGCCTGAATTATGTAGATGGATTTCACCAGATTCAATCGAATATTTAGATCCAACTTCTATTAATGGATTGAACTTATATTGCTATTGTTATAATGACCCAATCAACTACTATGATCCGAGTGGACATTTTGCAATTAGTACATTAATCATTCTAGGATTAATTGCTGTAGGTGCAGTTGTTGGTGGGACTGTCGCCGGAGTTAATAGCTATAATAATGGTAACAGAGGATGGGAACTAGCAGGTGATATTTTAGGTGGTGCTTTAATTGGTGGGGCAATTGGAGGCATCGTAGGATATTTTGCGGCTCCAGGTATTGCTGCTATGTTATCTTCAACTGGAACAATTGGAGGAGCACTTGCATTTGCAGGAGGAATGGGATCGACTGGTGCAGGAATTGCAATTAGTACAGTTGGTCAACTAGCTTTAGCTGGAACAATTGTTTCTGTCGGAGCATTATCTGCGGCAGCAAGTACAATGATGTTTTATGATGGTAGATGGCCTGGTGATGATCCAACAAAAGCCCCGGATGGTTTTGAATGGAGAGGTAATGGTGCACCAGGAAGTTCAAAAGGAAATTGGTATAATCCAGATACAGGTGAAATATTACATCCAGATTTAAATCATCCACAACCTATTGGTCCACATTGGGATTTTAGAGATATTTTAAAACAATGGTGGAGAATCTTTAGAAATGGAAAATTTCCAAAATAGGAGGTTATGATATGAACGATTGGAGATTAACAGGTCAAGAAGAATATTTGTTTAACGTAGAATTAAAAAAAATAAGTCAAGAAGAAATAAAAAACAAAAGTGATTTATGGCATGAACATTGTGAATTTTGTATGGAGAGTATTTCAAACAAATATGAACAAAATGTCTATTCTACAAAAGATGAATATCGTTGGATTTGTAAAAAATGTTTTAACGATTTTAAAGAAAAATTTAAGTGGGTAGTAAAAAAATAATATAAGATTAGCAAATTACTTTCACAAGCAAAACTAGGTGAGTTTACCTTCGGGTAGATTCACCTTTTCATTTAATCTATATTAATAGATTATTTAATAGAAAAATGATATAATATGGTTAGTAAATAAATTATGTAAATTTCGTGGTGATTATATGAATAAAGAATTAAAAAAATTACTTTTAGATAAATTAGGAGAGGTATTAATTAACCATAATTTTTATGTTGCTGATTTAGGTAGTAATTATTGTGTATACCATAGAAGAAATGACGATTATATTGAAATAATTCAATGGGCTGAAGATAAATATAAAAAATATATTACTGTTTCTACATCAATTGCTTTTTTAGATACAATAGAAGAGAAATCAAATATTAATTATAAATGGTTTAAACAATTTAATAATGGTGATTTAGATAAAATAAATGTTGATGATTGTATTGATAAGTATTTTTTAAAAGGTAATTTTGGTGATCGTTTTTACTTTACTGATGTATATTTAGCTTTAGGACGAGGTATTGTTGGTATTGGACAAAAAGAAAAGAAACCTTTGGGTATTAGATTAAAGAAATATTCATCATCAACATATCAAGAAATATGTGATTCAATTATTAAAAGATTACCAAGAGTTTTTGAATGGTTAAGAAAACAAACGATGACAATAAGATGTCAATGTCCTTGCTGCGGTTACTATACTTTAAATTCAAGAAATATGAACGATATTTGTCCGGTGTGTTATTGGGAAAATGAACCTATTGAAGATCCAAATGAATTTGATGAATGTAATGGTATTTCATTAAATGAAGCAAGAAAAAACTATATTAGGTTTGGGTATAGTAAAAAAAGAGATAAATTTTGGGTTAGAAAACCTAGAAAGAATGAAATGTTTTGTAATCGCTATATTCATGAATATATTAATTTATTAGGTTTATATACAAATATTGACATTTCGAAAAAAGATATTACTAAAGAAGTAAAAAAAGGAATCAAAGGTAAATTTAATAATTTTTATGATTGTGTTACTTATTTAAATTATAGCAAAGAGTATGCAATTAGATTTAATGATGACATGAAAGCTGAAGAGTTTGATAATGTATTTGAAACACTAATAAAAGATTTAGGAGAACCTGATTTATTTAATGAATGGGAAGGATACATTTGGAAAAGAAGAGGATATGTTATAACATTAGGTTTAGTATCTTTAAATTATAACTATGAAGTTCCTATGATTCGTGTTAAACGTAGAACTAGTATTTTTAATAGTAATCTTGATTATAAAAAATATATTGAAATAGCAAATTCTATAAGAGAACCATTAATTAATAGAGGGGTTAATCCTCAAAAAATGACTTATTATAAAATTGGATATTTTAAAGAATTTGGATTTAGCGTTCATATAAGAACTTTAAGTAAGTTTATTTCTATTAATTATAAAAAATCAAAGTTATCTATTAATATAACACCAGTTGTACATGAGCTTAATAACGAAATATTAAAAAATCAAAATAGATTTAATAAAGAAATAAAAGTTGATAATGATTTAGAATTAAAATCTAAGTTAGAAGAGTTGCTAGAAGATACAAAAGAATACCATGAATTGGTGAGAATAAATTAGATAGCAAAGGAAGTGATTGTTTGTGATTAAATTTAAATATAAGTTATTTCCAAAACATTTTGTAAATGGAATAATTAAAACTATTCAAACATCAGAAAATTTAGATATTGCTAAAGAAAATTTGAAAAGGAAATTTGATTTAGATGATTTGGAAGTTAAATGTATTTTGAGTTTTAAATTGACTTATTTAATTAAACTTGTTCAATCAAACAATCTAAAACATTTTATTAGAAGATTACAAGACATCCATCGATTAGACGGATGTTTAGGATTAAATGATATTGTTAATATATTGGAGAAAAATGATATCACTTATAGAAAATATGAAATAACTGATTATGATTACTATAAACAAAAAGGTTCAAAACTTGATTGTGCAACTTGTGATTTAGTTATTCTTGAAATAACCAATCCTAATCATAATCAACATTTAGAAATCGAGATTGATAAAGTATTAGATAGCGTTGTTGATTTATGGTTTGGTTCTTATTGGTTTGAGTATTACGAATGTTATAATGAACAAGAATTTATAGATTCATATTTAAATACAATAAAAGAAGTTATGCAAAATAAGATGACTTTTATGTGCTATCATTCAAAGTCAAATAATAGATGGTATGCCAATGCATGCTATTATAAGGATGAAAACCCGGAGTTTGACGATACTGAAGATTTAGAAAAAAGATTAGAATCACTTAGAAATAAGAAAGTTCCTTTTAATACAATTATTTATTGTTTTGATTGGAGTAAATTAGAAACATATAAAAATAAATAAAATTTTGATATTTTTTTTAAAAAAGAATTATTAAACAAATTATGAGAGGTTAGACTATGATTCAATTTTACGGATATAATGATGCTAGAGCTATTGCAGCTTATAATAAACGTAATTTAACAAAAATGTTTTTAATATTTGCTTTAATTTGCATTGCTATATCTATTGTTGCAATCGCAATTCCTTTGTATGAATTACTATATGTTTGGGGAATATTTGCATTTTTGTTGTTGATAGTTTTATTTGCGAGTTCTTTTAGTAAATATGATGATAAAATATTAAAAGAGAAAGGTATAAAAACTAAACATTTATTTGTAATTGAAGAATTTAAATTATTTAAAGATAGCCAAGAAATAAAAGAAATAGAAAATATTAATTTCTATTCATACAAAAAGTATGTTTTTTTAGAATTAAAAAAATCTTATTATTACATTCCAAAAGATGAATTATCAATTAGTATTGATGAACTTATTAAAAGATTAAGAGAAGTAAAATTTGGGATAAGTATTGAAAGAATAATTCAAGAAATTAAAGAATACGTTGATGAAGATTATCTTGAAGGTGATTTTACATTTACAAATGATACTATTGTTTGGAAATTAGGAATTCATAGATTCACATTTTACATAGATTTTTATGAAACAATGGTTAATCATGATAAATTAAGATTTAATAAGCGTTATGCTAATTATACTCATTATCACATTGATAATATTGACATTAAAAAAACAATAAAAGAATTTAACGAGAAATGGAGTAGATAAATTATGTTTGTAGCAGTTAAATATTTTGGATTTTATCCACTTGGTTCTGATGTTGAGTTAAATGGTGTTAAGATAATGCAAGAATATTGGAATGAGTATAATAAATTTATTATTCCAATTGGCAAAAAGAATGTTGTTAGCCCTTTTATGCAACAAGTATTTTATGTTATTTCTAAAGATAAAATTGTGTTCTTTGTTGCTGTTGAATATGGATTAGGACATTATCATATTTTTTCAATTTCTGATAAGGAATCAAAAAAGTTAGAAAAGAAAGTGATTGGCATAAAAGAATACAACCATTTTGCTGTTGAAATTAATAAGGTGGCTAATGGTGTAAAGGCGTATGGAAGAATTATTATAGGATCTAGAGATCAAAATTATAAAATTGCGGATAGTTGTTTCAAATTAATAGATACAAAAGTTAATGTAGATTATACACTGTATATATTTACAAATAATGGAGAAGATAGATTCTATTTAGAAGTTTATAATCCAGAGTTAGTAGAAACTTCTCAAAATTATGTATTAATTGGAAAAGCAACAAAAGTTGTTTGGAGATGGGAAACTAAAGAAGAAGGATTACAAATTGTTGAAAGAAGAATGCTTAAAAATTATGTTGAGAATAAATATATTTGTAGCAACCAAGAAAGAATAACTTTTTATCGATGAAATAATTTATAAATAAAGTTTAATATTTATTTTTATCTATCATATAACGAGGAGTAAACTAAAATGAAGAAAAATAACAAAGGCGAAGAATATATTACTGCGTTTCCGAAACTTAGAAAATGGATAAACGAGTGCATATGCTGCCACGAAAAAGGTTATAATCCTGCTATGCCTGAAAAGATAACTATAGTAGAAGGATCGTTAGAGGTATACAATATAAAAAGATATTTTAAACCTTTAGAATTAAATCAGGATGGTTTATGTCCTCAATGCGAAAAGGTTTTAAAAAATAGAAAATAGCAAATTACTTTCATAAGCAACACTAGGTGAGTTTATCTTTTGGTATATTCACCTTTTCATTTAATCTATTTTAATAGATTATTTAATAGAAAAATGGTATAATAAGGTATCAAATGAAGAATTATACAATTTATAATTGTTAGAAAGGAGTATGATGATTATGTCTGTTAATTCGTATTTAGAAGATGTTGCAAAAAAACTAATTTTAAGTAATGAAGAAGAAAATAAAATAAATAATTCAATAGCTTATTTTAAGTATAATATGCAGCGTTATTTTGGAAATTCAATAATAGAGATTAGGGAATTTGGTTCTTACGAAAGGAAGACAAATTTACCAAGAAAAGTAGATTCTAATTCGGATGTTGATATTATGATTGTATTTGATGATGATGGGTCTACACCTCAAACATATTTAAATAGGATAAGAAGGGCTGTTGAATTATATTATTCTTCGTCTGATATAAAACAATCATCTCCAACTATTGTTTTGGAAATGAATCATATTAAATTTGAAATAACACCCGCAATAAAAAAATATGGTTTATATTACATAAAAAATGAAGATTCTTGGAAAGAAACTGACTGTTTGAAAGATAGGGACAATCTTATAAAAGTAAATAAGCAAAACAACTACAAAATAAAACCTATTATTAGACTAATAAAGTATTGGAATGTAAGCAAAAATTATAAATGGATTTCATCTTATATAATTGAAAAATCAATAGTAAATAAATTTGATTGGTATAATTGGGGATGTATTAATTATATTGATTATTTGATAAAGAGTTTTGAATGTGTTAAAGAAAACGTAAATCAAAAAACATATAAAGATAGAATTGATATTGCATTGAACACCTTAATTAATGCAAAAAATCAAGAAAGAGATTATCCACTTTCAGCGTTAATGAAAATTGAAAGTGTTATAGGTGATTTGTAATGGAAAGAATAGATTCACTAGATAAAACTTATAGTAAAATTTCAAAGTTAAGTATTGTAGAATGTATTTGTTTGTTATTATCATTTTGCTTTTCTATTATCACTATCATTTGGTTTGTTGATTTTTTGCTTGTTATGTATATCGTTGTTGTTGTGTTATATTTTTTTGTTAGTCTTGCAAAAGAACTAACAATACAATATGCAGAAAAATTAAGAATAGTGAATTGCATAGAAGTGGCATATGGAGAAGATATAACTTCATCTGTAGAAACAATTAATTATTATAATAATAGTAGTATCGGTAAAGGAATAGAACGTTTTGAAATTAATATATTTGAATCTGTATTTTTTACAAAGAGAAATTATGACATAGTTTTTCCTTTCAAACTAATAATGTGTATATTGTTAATTCTTGTTTATATAACTTCTTTAATTGTTAGTCCAGTAAATTTGGCTTTAATTATTACGCAAACTATATTTGGAAGCAGTGTAGCAGTTGTGTTTGCTAAAGAAATTTATTTTTATATTCAGTTACGCAAAATATATAATTTCTTTGATGAAATATATGTTTCAGGAAAATATAATAACAGAAATAATAAAGAAAAAATGTTAGGTTTATGCTTTGAGTATGAAAAATTAAAGTCATATACAACTATACAAACATCTACGAAAATTTTTAAAAAATATAATGATAAATGGTCTGCTGAATGGGAAGAATATAAACAAAAATATATCAAGAAAAAATAAACGGGCACTTATATGTACTACACATCAGAAGAAGAAAACTATCGTAAATATGGAATTGTAATTTTAGAAGTTTATGATGAAATTTTAAGAACAACAGTTTACCATTATCGTAAACCCACTCCTAGTGAGCGAAAGGAAATTATTTTAAATTATATTATAGATAATAATGGTACTCCTATTAAAGTTAATTATCTATCATCTAAGTTAGCAGTAAGTGATAGAACAATTCAAAAGATAATTAAAGAATTATCTAATGAAGGATTAATTAAAGTTGAGTCATGCTTTATTAATGGTAGACAATCTGGTAATAAGATTACTTATATAGGTAAACCTAGAATTAAAAATGGTAAACAATTAACATTAGATTTACTTTATGATATTAATAATCCTTATGGGTTTAGAGACTGGGATTGGGGAGAATTCAAATTACATCCTGATCTAGATTTAGAAGAAAGAATCAACCAATTTGAAATATTAAAAGATCATAAAGAAGAACTAAGAAAAAGAAGAGAAAAGTTTCTTTCTAAATAACTAAATATTAAGCACAAGGCTTGTTTCGTAACTGAAGCAAGTCTTTTATTATGCAAAAAATAAAAAAATTTCAATTAATGGGTGGTCATTGAAGGGTGAAAATCAGTATATTTCTTTGAAGGCAAATCTATGTCTTCAATAGACACAGTTATAAAATATATAAAAAGTTTAAATTTATACCCTATCACCTATGGGTGAAATTTAGTATAACTAGTGAAAGCACATATAAGTTTAAGTGTGTTCGTAATAAAGAAAGGAGAGTGTTTTGTATAAGAATTTATAAGATATTTATGAAGTTTAAAGAGTAACTAATTTTAACTGAAATAGGTAAAAATATACCATTTTCGTAAACAGGATAAGGCGTGCATCACTCTGCATCACTTAGTGATTTTCGCCAAGGTTTAGTAACTGGGATACCCAGCTTACATTTATTAAAAATATTAAGAAAATAAGGAGGAAAAATTTATAGAGAAGAAAAACAAATTAAATATTCAAACTCCAATTAAAGTTAATTATTTATCATCTAAGTTAGCAGTTAGTGATAGAACTATCCAAAAGATAATTAAAGAATTGTCTAATGAATGGAAAACGTTAAGTTTTTAACTATGGAAGTTTTCAATGGCAAAACAATGTATTTAAAAAGAGATATTTTAGGAAAATTCTATTATAAATATAATTTGTCTGATGACTATTTGTTGGTAGATATTGATGTATACCGAGAACAAATTCAATCTATGTTAATAATGAGCAATGATTGTTTTGGTCTTTATCACGAAGTTGTCGGTGAAAATTTAAGTTATCGTAGTTGGACATATACTAATTTCATTGATCAATATGCCTTAGGAAACGTTATTCATGTTTTTTCTCAATCTACAGATTATAAATTTGCAAAACGAATTAGAAAGCAAATGCAATTTTTGTTTGATTCTAAAAAACAAAAAGAATTGTCTGAACTTGAAAAGAAAAGAGATGAAGTTGTTAAGACCATTGAAAAGTATAAAAATATTATAATTGAAAGAAAAATACTGTTTGAACAAATAAATGTATTGATGGATTATTTAGAAATAGAAAATCCTGATTCATATGAAGATAAAAAGAAAAATTTTAATAATTTTTGTTTAAATAGAAGTGATAATCGAATTGACCCCGTTAATAAAGAACTTACATATTTATTGAATGTAAGAAATAAGTTAAATAATCAAATCCAAATTGAAAAAACTTTTAGTAATCAAAGGGATCAAATTGGATCAAGAAACAAAAAGCATCAATTGCTGTTACAATTGTTAAAGAATTCTATTGGAGAGTATGAAGAATTCGCGGAATATTATGATTCTATTGACAAAACTCTTTCATTTTTAAAAACTGAAAATGATGTTTTATCAATGAAGGATTACAAAGCCTCAATAGAAACTATTATTTTAGAAAGAAATAAAATAGATGAATTGATAAAGAAAATTCAAAATTCTATGAATGAAAAAAGTGAAGCGGATATATCACATTCTATAAATTCATTGATTTTTTACTTTAATAAGTTAGATAAATTAAATGATGTTTCAGATATTCTTAATTTGGAAGAGGTAAAAAAGAAACTAGATTCAGATATAAAGAAATTGAAAGAATCAATTAACGCTAGTGATTCAAAAGAACTTAATAAATTTATAAATAATTTATATTTGAAAATGCCGAGCGAGTTATCCTTTGTTAAAGAAGATTTAGAAAAGAAAAACTTTTCAATCGAATTTATTCCTTCTAAAACGCAAACAATAGGAAAGCAAATTGAGATTATAAAAAGTGATAGCAAGGAAATTGAGAAGATAGTTGAATTTGTTCCTGGATCTAAGGCAAGACAAACATGCTGGCAAATTATTACTTTTGTAGGTTTGCATGTTTTTTCAAAACAAATATATACATCTTTGCCATTACTACCTATTCTTGTTGTAGATGCTATTAATGAGCCTTTTGATGAAAAATTTGAACTTGCTTTTAATTATTTAGCTAAAGTATGTTTAGAAAATGGTATACAGTTAATTTGCACATCAACAAAAAAAATCAATTCTGATAATTTAATTGACATTTCTGCTGGTCTTAATTCTAAGCATGTTGATAAAATAACTGATATTTAGTAAAAATTAAATAAAATATAAAATCAAATTTGATGAAGAAACAAGAATTCTTCATCTTTTTTTATTTGTGCCTTAAAAATTTATAATTTTCATTATTGGGTGGTAATTTGCTACTTCAAATGTCCGTAACTATTGAAAGGATAATTTTTTTTAATTTCAAAAAATATGTCCATAAAAGCACTACTAAATTTCCAGTACTATTGAAGGTATATTTAAAATTTTTAATGCAACCCCCCCATCAAATTGATGTTGAAAACTCCAGTACTATTGAGGAGATATAAAAAAGTTAAAGAAATTTTAGCAAATAGGTACACAATATCTCTATTAATAAACATTTATAGTCTATTTATTTTTTTGATAAAAATGTTCAAGATTTTAAACATAAATATTTAATTTGTTCATTATTTTATACATCATGATATTTTTTCTATTTTAATGGTAAAATACCTTTGAGGTGTTATCATTATGAACAGGATAGAAGAACTTCGAAAACAAAATAATATTTCTGTAATTGAATTACAAGAAAAATTAAATATCTCTAGAACGAGTCTATATAATTACGAAACTGGAGAAAAGCCAATTCCTTCTACTATTTTACTTAAATTAAGTGAAATTTTTAATGTATCAATTGATTATATTTTATGTAATGAACCTAGCAAAAATGATATAAGATTAAGTTATGAAGATGTAGATGATATTGCAAACCAACTTAAAAAGTCTATTTTAAACCATAAGAATTAAACTTCCTATTAGGCACAATGTCTAATAGGATTTTTTTATAAGGAGTGAAAATGAGAAAGATTAAATTAGATGCATATAAATCGTATTATATATATTTTATTCTATTTAATTCATATATAAAGAGTGAAAAAATAAAAAAACAAGCATTATTTGATTCGTTAGATATTTCTTTTTCATCATATACGAGATGCAGTGAAAAAGATACAAAAGTTACTAAAGAAATATATGATAAGTTATGTGATGAATTTAATATTGTTAAGTTAAATATTAAAAGAAATTCATTAATAGAAGAAAAAATAAATGATATTTACTATAGCATATATTATAAAACGGAAAGAGATTATGAAAATGATATTGCATGGCTTGATTCTTTAATTAAAGAAAAATATACAATTTATCCAATTGCTTTATTATTTAAATTATTTATTTTAATTAATATTATTCCTCCAAGAAAATTAATGGAAAAGTACACTAACCTATTTAATGAAGTAGAAGCTTATAAATTATTTTTTATAGAGGAATTAAGTGATATATATTTTTTAGTTGAATTAGCCTTTAAGCGAGATTTTATTCCAACAACTAAAGAAATTTATGAAAATGATTTAATTTATCAGATGTTAGCTGCATTGTATTATTTGAAAGAAGAATATAATACAGCATTTAATTATGCTAATAAAGCTTTAATTGAGTTTTTAAAAGATAAAAATTATATAAGAGCAACAATGGCAGATTTAATTATTATGGGATGTTATAATCAAGTGAAGCAATATAAAAAGGCATATATTTTAGCGATTAAATGTTATCAAAGTGTTAAAGGGTTTAATAAATTAGCTAACGAATTAGATTTTATTAATCTTCAAATAGTTATTTCATGTCTCGGTCTAAAAAGATACAAAGAAGGATTGAGAATATTAGAAAGTAAAATAGGATTTAATATTAATGATTGTTTAGCATATGTAATTTTAAATAAGAAATTAAATATTGATATAAACTGGGAATGTTTGCTTATGAAAATTAATAAGTACAAAAATATAGAAGAAATTCTAAACAAGTTAAAGGAATATTATTACTATGATTTTTGTTTAGATGAGTTTATTATTGATAATAAAATATTTAAAGTATTTATAGAACTGCATAAGTAATATTTCAAGTTTTGTTATATGACAAAAATTGTGCAACTTGTACATATTAAAAATAATATTTTTAAGATATAATATAATTAGTTAATAAGCTAGGAGGAATTTTTAATATGGCTACATTACAATTAAAAAATGTTAATAAGATTTATCCTAATGGTGTTCAAGCTGTTTTTGATTTTAACTTAGACATCGCGGATAAAGAATTTATTATTTTCGTAGGACCTTCAGGATGTGGTAAATCTACTACATTACGTATGATTGCAGGTCTAGAAGATATTACAAGTGGTGAATTATATATTGATGATGTATTAATGAATAATGTTAACCCTAAAGATCGTGGTATCGCAATGGTATTCCAATCTTATGCGTTATATCCACATATGACTATTTATAATAACCTTGCTTTTGGTTTACAATTACGTCGTGTTCCAAGAGAAGAAATCGAAGTTAGAGTTGCTGAAGCTGCTAAGATTTTAGGATTAGAAAAATTATTAGATCGTTATCCAAGACAATTATCTGGTGGTCAAAATCAACGTGTTGCTTTAGGTCGTGCTATCGTTAGACATGCTAAGGTATTCTTAATGGATGAACCATTATCTAACCTAGATGCTAAATTACGTGTTACAATGCGTGGAGAATTAACTAAATTACATAAAAAGCTTGGTTCTACAACTATTTATGTAACACATGACCAAATTGAAGCCATGACAATGGCATCTCGTATCGTTGTTATGCGTGATGGTAGAATTCAACAAGTAGGTTCACCAAAAGAAATTTATGAACATCCGGCAAACGTATTCGTTGGTGGTTTCATTGGTACACCTCCAATGAACTTTATTCATGGTACTGTTGGTGCTGATGGTGCATTTACTACTCATGATAATCAAACTATTGTTATTCCTGCTGATAAATTAGAAGTATTAAAAGAAAATGATTATATCGGTAAAGAAGTTATTTTAGGTATTAGACCTGAAGAAATTCATGATGATGCTGAATCTTTAGAAAGATGTGCTAATTCTATTGTTGAAGTAGCAGTAGATGTTGCTGAATTATTAGGTGCTGAAACTAATATTTATGCTACAATTGGTAATGACTCAGTTATCGCTTCAGTTCCAGCAAGAGATGATTTAAAAGTAGGTTCACATGTTAAATTAGCTTTCGATATGGAACATTGTCATGTATTCGATGCTGATACTGAAATGGCTGTTTTCTAATAAAACTTTACAAATCCATTTCTAAGTGATATAATAAGGCGTATTTTTAGGAGGTAGACTTATGTCTGTTTTTGATAAAGTTAAAGAAATTATTGTTAAAGAATTAAAAGTTGAAGCTGAAAAAGTTACATTAGATGCACGTTTAAAAGATGATTTAGGTGCAGATAGTTTAGATGCAGTAGAAATCGTTATGGATATTGAAGATGCATTCGGAATTGCAATTGATGATTCTGAAGCAGAAAACGTTGCTACAGTTGGTGACTTAGTAAAAGCAATCGAACAATTACAAAACTAAGAATTTAGCTGCATACTATATGCAGCTTTTCTTGTATTAAATTATAGAAAGGGAGTGAAAAAATGAAAAATAGTTATACATATTGGTTAGATAGATGGTCTAAATCTAAGATTTTTTCTGTTGAAAATGATCATATTAAACAAAAATCATATCTATTTTCATCATTCCCTAAAACTAATATTTTAGGTTTTCAAAACGGAAATATTAGACCTGTATTAATAGGTGATTTTTATTCACGTTATCAAAGAATGAACAATTTTAATGTTATGTATCCTGTTGGATATGATTCTTTAGGATTACAATCATTCTTAGAAAATAAAAAAATGAGTAACATTATTAATGATGATATATCTTTAATTTTTAAAGATCAATTATTAAAGCTTGGTATTGGTATTGATGAAAATAAAGAAATAGATTTAAAACATAGAGAATATTTAAATGTTCTTCAACATGCCTTTATTGATTTATATGAAAAAGGATATATTAAATATGATAATGTAGTAGTATATCAAGATTCTGAACAAAAAAAGATTATTGATAGTTATTATCGTAATAGTGAATTAAGTCCAAATAGAGTTAAAGCTTTCTATCTTGATATAAGTAATTGTCATAAAGAGATATCAGATAAAATAAATGAACTTAATATAGATGATGTTATTAAAAATGAATTATTATCTATGTTAGAGCCTAACCGAAGTGTAGATATCGAGTTTGCACTTACTAATGGAACTAAAATTAATGTAAATATGAAAAATCCAGAATACATGGGTGGTATTTCATTTATCGCAATTCACCCTGATTGTGTAGAGTTAGAAGAATATATATCTATTGAGGAATTATCATCTTTAGAAAATTATTTAAGTGAAGATAATACAAATGATTTTGGATTATTTACTGGCAACTATGCTATTAATCCTCTTACTGGTAATAAAATACCTGTATTTATTAGCGTTAATTATAATGAAGAAATTCATATTGGAAATACATATTTAAGTTTAGAAGATTATAAGTTAGCTAATGAAGAAGGAATTAGAATTGTTGACATTGTTCAAGATGGTGTAATGATTAATAGTGATTTTTTGAATGGTGTAGATGTTGAAAAAGCTAAAGATGTTTTAATTGATGCATTTTTAGATGCAGGTATGTGCATAGCTCATACATATTATGATAAAAAAGAAATATTAGTTTCTTCTAGTGATACATTAGGTGCTTTAATTCCTTTTTTGAAAGATAGCGATAATAAAATTTATTCTTTAAAGAAACATTTACCTTTTGAGTTTTCTCCACAATTTAGACCAATATTAGGTAATGATGTAGATGTACCTGGTAGAACAATTGATGGTAGTATTAACCATTTATTTTCTACAGGAATGTTACCAATACTTTCATTAATTTATGATGGTATTGGTGGTAGTTCATCAATATTTTCAAAAGAAACAATAAATATGTTTAATAAATGGGATGGAATAAATATATATTCAATTATGAAAAATGAATTATATGTTGGAGTATTCATTCCTTGTGTTATTTTAGCTATTATAGAAAAAGAAAAAGGAGTAAAATTACCTCCTTTATTTAGAAAATTATTTATTATTGAAGAAACAGTAGATATAAATGAAAATTCTATGAATAGATCAAATGGAAACATTTTTGATCTTAATAAACTAATTAATAAATATAGTGCGGATTCTATAAGAATGTATTTCTTATATAAGCCTTTAGATAAATTTGTTTATTTAGAAGAACAATTAATTTATTTTAATGATTTATTAAAAGAAATAGAAGAATATTATAATGAATTTACATTAGATAATTCTATAGGCATTAAATTTAATGAAGCAGTAGAAAGATGTAATAAACATATTTCTAATAATGAGACTCACTTATATGTTAATAGCGTAGTAGAATTATTTGAAGAAGTTTTAAGAGGTAATAAGCCAACATATGATCAAGCGTTATTATTCTTAAAATTATTATATCCTATTGTTCCATTCTTGGCAGATGATATTCATAAAGAAATATTTAATGGTAAATATTTAATCAGTGATGATGGTTGGATTTAAATAATCATCACCTTGATGAATGTTTAATTTACGCATAAGCTTGTCGATTTCATTCATAACGACAAGCTTTTTTATTGGCCATTTTGGCATTACTATATCATTAATTACGCCATCAGCTGCTAGTCTATGAATGATAATAGAAGGTTTTAGTCTAGCTATTTGTTTAACACAAATATCAACATATTCTTCTAAAGTTTGGATATGGAAAGGATTTTTTTGATAATCCTCATATATTTGAGTTTCTTTTAATATTAATAAGCTATGAAATTTAATCCCTTGGATATCTAAGTTATTTATAAAGTCAATAGTAGCCATCATATCTTTTTCTGTTTCATTTGGTAAACCATTTATGATATGAGCTACAACTTCAATGTTTCTAGATCTAAGATTATTTACAGCATCAATAAATTCTTGGTTAGTAGATAATCTATTAATAAGTTGGGCTGTTTTTTCATTAGATGTTTGTAGTCCTAATTCTATTGAAAGATGTATACGTTTATTTAATTGTTCTAAATAATCATATATTTCAGGTGTAAAACAATCTGGTCTAGTTGCGATTGCTAAACCTACAATTCTATCATCTTTAATAGAAAGTATTTCTTCGTATATAGTTTTTAGTTTTTCTAATGAACCATATGTATTAGAGTTAGATTGTAAATATGGAATGTATAATAAATCATTCCATTTTTTGTCCATTATTTCTTTTATTTGGTAAAATTGTTCAGTTAGTGATAAATTACGATCACCGGCTGTATCTCCACTACCCAATTTTGAACAGTATGTACAACCACCAAATCCTTTTTTACCATCTTTATTTGGACATGTAAAATTAGCGTTTAAGGCTATTTTAGCTACTTTTTTATTATATTTAGATTTATAATAGTCAGATAATGTACTATAATTTTTATTGCTTGTCATTTTATACACCACTTTTAAGTTTTATATTCTATATAAAATATTATATCAAAATTAATTCTTAGGTGGTAATATAAAATGATTTTTGGTATAATAATTAATACATGTTGTCCAAATTAGCATATTTTTAAAATAAAAATATGTTAATGTCCGTTTTATAGGATATGTGATTTATTATAATATAGATGATTGGATTATATGTTATTAGAGAGTAGTTTGGCTATAATTAAAAATATAAAAGAAAGGTAAAAAACTTTTATTAATTATTTATAGGTTTTTATAGGTATTAAAAATGTTAGAAAGAATTAAAGATTGTATAAGTCATCCACGATTTATCGGTAGATATAATAAAGATAAAATAGGAAAGATAATACTAATTATTTTTATGTTTTTTATATTATATTTAACAGTATTTGGGATAAGAACTTTTACTGAAAATCCAATTGGTGAACATGCAGAAAGTGTAGTAGTTTCAGAAGTTATTTCAAAACAAGAACATTCAATAGCATATGATAGTAAAACTCATAAATTAACAGGAAATCATGTAAGTATAGAACAAGAATCTTTTGGTTTATATATTTTACCTAATGAGAATGCAAAGTTTTCTAGTTTAGTAATTAATATTATACTAAAAGAAGATATAGGATATATTTATTATGGTGATGTTTTAATATCAGAGATTGAGTATAGTAATATTCAAGCATCTGACTTTACATTTGATGGAATCTCAAATAATAATACAACAGATATTTATAACTTTAGATACTTTATATCTAGTGTATTAGAATCTTCATTTAGATTTTTTAGAATATATAATTTTGCAGAAGGAGCAGTAATGACTATTATTACATTTATGTCATTATTCTTAGTTGCATTTATTTTTGCGAGAATGATTAACCCAACAATTGAAGGTAAAGTAAGAGCTAAATTAGTATTATATGATACAATAATATTTTTAGTTTGTGCTATGTTTGCAAGTTTGTTTAATTTAGGTTGGATTGCGTATATTGGTTATGCTTTACCAATGATTTATACATCAATCACATTTAAACATATTATTAGAGTGGTAGTACCAAAGAAATAGGAGAGTAAAATGAAATTATATGATTATATTAAAAATGAAAATTTAATAACTTGTGATTTCAAAATAACTAGAGCGGTTCTTAATAAAGATAATAAATCTATCAATGTGTTTTTAAATGTTGATAATGTGTTAGCATATAACAAATATATTGAATTAGAAAAAAAACTTAAAGAATTCTTTATTAAAATGGGTCTTAGTTCAAAAATTAATATCACCTACACTAATATTGATTTAACAGGAAATATGGAAGAATATTTAGAAGTTATTGTAAAAGAAATAACAAAACGTTCTCCTAGATTTAATGTTTTAAGATTAGATCAAACTATTATTGAAGGTAATAATGTAGCATTTAAGGTTCCTTGTGATTTAGTTAATTGTGAAGAATTATGTGAACCGGTTGTTAAAGAATTTACTAAGTATGGTTTAAATGTAAAGGTAAGAGTAGAAAGAGTTCAAAGTTTAAGTGTAGAAGCAGAATTGAAAGCTTTACAACAACAAATTGATGAAACTGTAGCTAAGCAAAAACAAGAAGCTATGGCTGTGGTTCAAGCTAATGAAAGAATGCGCCAAGAAAAGAAGAACTATCGTTCTGATTATGGTGTACAAGATGTTAGTTATATTAAAGATATTCCTTCAACTCAAAATGAGATTAGTGTTTATGAAAATACTAAAGGTCCTGCAACATTCTTACTTAATGCATATGTATTTGGTTTTGAACTTAAGACATTCCCTAAAACAAAATCTAAATTAGCACAATTTAAGGTTACTGATAATACGGATTCTATTATTGTTAAAAAATGGGTTCGTACTGATGGTGAACAAGAAGTGTTTGAAAACCAATATGGTATTAATGGCGCTAACCTTAAAATACAAGGTAAAGCAGAGTATGATATGTATGCTAAACAAGTTGTTATTATGGCTACTAAAATCGAAATGCTTGGAATGAAAACTGAAGATGAAATAATTGATGATGCAGAAAAGAAAAGAGTAGAGCTTCATTCTCATACAAAAATGTCTACATTAGATGGTATGGCAGATGCTGTAGATTATATGAAACAAGCTGTTAAATGGGGATGGAAGGCAATGGCTTTCACTGACCATAATGGTGTATATTGTAATGCTGATATTGCTCATGAATTAGAAAGTAAACCAGATAAATATAAAGATTTCAAACCTATTTATGGGGTAGAGTTAAACTATGTTAATGATAGTGAATATTTTATTACATTTGATGAAAGAGATATTCCATTAAAAGATGCATCTTATGTTGTATTTGATATTGAAACAACAGGTCTTTCTCAAAGTTATGATGAAATAATAGAAATTGCGGCTGTAAAGGTTTATCAAGGTGGTATTATTGATACATTTGAAACTTTTGTTAATCCTAAAATGCCAATTCCTAAAAAGATTACTGAGTTAACATCTATTGATGATTCTATGGTTAGTGATGCACTTACTATTGAAGAAGTATTACCTAAGTTTATGGAATTCTGTCAAGGAAGTATTATGGTAGCTCATAATGCTAAATTTGACGTTGGTATGATTTATAAGGATATTAGAAAATTAGGTTTAGATTATGAACAATTACCAGTAATTGATACACTTAATTTATTTAGAGCTGGTTATCATACTGAAGTAAAATACTTTAACCTTGCTCAATTATCAAAATACTTTAAAGTTAAACAAGAACATCATCATAGAGCTATAGATGATACTAGAGTTACAGCTTTATGTTTTATTTCAATGTTAAATGATTTATATAAAAAAGGTGTAACTAATTATAAAGATATTAATTCAACAATTGATCGTGATGTACATTGGAAACATGTTATTCCTTCTCATATTACAATTCTTGCTAAAAACCAAGTTGGTTTTAAGAATATGTATAAAATTGTATCAGATACTTTAACTGTTCACTTTGCTGATTCTGCTAGAGTTTTAAAAAGTGTAATAGATGAATATAGAGAAGGTTTATTGATTGGTTCTGCATGTGTTAATGGTAATGTTTTTGAACTTGCGTTAAGACGTAGTACAGCTGAATTAATGGAAGAAATGAAATATTATGATTATATCGAAGTTCAACCACCAACTGCATACCGTCAATTATTTAATGATATGCCTGAAGGTGAATCTAAGATTAAGGATACTATTGTTAAGATTATTAACACTGCTAAAAAATTAGGAAAGATTGTAGTTGCAACATCTGACTGTCATTATATTCGTCCTGATTATAAACAATATAGAGATATTATTATTGCTTGTCCACAAATTGGTGGTAGTAGACATCCTTTAGATCGTTATGATGAAAAACCTGATATGCATTTACGTACAACTAATCAAATGTTAGATGAATTTAGTTTCTTAGGAAAAGAATTAGCATATGAAATAGTTGTTAAGAATACAAATGAAATTGCTGATATGGTTGAAAAATTCCATGTATTCAAACCAGATACATTCGCTCCAAGTGATGATGAGTTTAAAGATACATTCCTTAAAGTTGATTCAATCGTAGAAGAAGTAAGAAGAGTTGTTAAAAATAATACTGTTCGTTTATATGGTGAAACACCACATCAAATTGTCCAAAAAAGAGTTGATAGAGAACTTAATTCTATCATTTCTAATGGGTTCTCATCAGTTTATTATATGTCACACTTATTAGTAGTTAAATCATTATCTGATGGATATCTAGTAGGTTCACGTGGTTCGGTAGGTTCATCGTTAGTTGCAACATTAATGGATATTACTGAAATTAATCCATTAGCTCCTCATTATAGATGTAAGAAATGTAAATTCCATACATTTAAGATGAATGATGAAGAATTAAAAACATATGGTTTAAGTGATTTAGAAAAGCCATTCCAAGAAATCTTACAATCTGTAGATTCAGGTTATGACCTTCCTAATGCTATCTGTCCGGTTTGTGGTGAACCATTAGCTAAAGATGGACATGATATTCCGTTTGAAACATTCTTAGGTTTCAATGGGGATAAGGTTCCTGATATCGATCTTAACTTCTCAGGTGAATATCAAGCACAAGCTCATGAATATATTAGAACTGTATTTGGTCCAGATAATGCATTTAGAGCTGGTACTATTGGTACGATTGCAGAAAATACTGCGTATGGTTATGTAAAAGGATATTGTGAAAGAAAAGGTATTCAATTACGTGATTGTGAAATGGAAAGATTAGCAACTTATTTAGTTGGTATTCGTCGTTCTACAGGTCAACATCCAGGTGGTATCATTGTTGTTCCACATCGTATAGATATTTATGATGTTACACCTGTTCAATATCCAGCAGATAATACAGATGCAACATGGCGTACAACACATTATGATTATCATAAGTTTGAACATAACTTATTAAAGTTAGATATACTAGGACACGATGATCCAACTATCATCAAGTTCTTTATGGATTATGTTAAGGAACATCCAAGTGAATTTCCGTTCAATAATCCTCAAGATATTCCTATTGATGATCCTAATATTTATCGTTTATTTAGTGAAACAGAAGTATTAGGATTCAAAGAATCTGATATGAATAGTAAAGTTGCAAGTTTTGCGGTTCCTGAATTTGGTACTAACTTCGTTAGAAAAATGCTTGTTGAAACTTTACCTAAAACATTTGCTCAGTTAGTTAAAATTTCAGGTTTATCACATGGTACCGATGTATGGACTACAAATGCTCAAGACTTAGTTGCTGGTGTAACAGAGTTTGGTGCAATTCCATTTAAAGATATAATTGGTTGTCGTGATGATATCATGGTCGACTTAATGTATGAAGGATTAGACCCTTCATTAGCATTTAAGATTATGGAATTTGTTCGTAAAGGTAAAGCTGGTAAAGATCCAGCTGGTTGGGCTAAATTTAAAGAAGAAATGCAAGCTAAAAATGTACCTGCTTGGTATATTTGGTCTTGTGAACGTATTAAATACATGTTCCCTAAAGCTCATGCCACTGCATACGTATTGATGGCATTAAGAGTTGCGTGGTTTAAGGTTAACGCACCAATGTTATTCTATAGTGGTTGGTTCTCTAAACGTGCTGCAGGTCATCATGTACAAGCTTACTTAGGTGGTAAAATGGCTATTAAAGCTGCAATGGAAGAAATAGAAAATCTTCCAAAGCGTTCAGCTACAGATGATGATAAATATACTGCCTTACAGGTTGCATTAGAGATGAGTCTACGAGGATTCAAATTCTTACCTGTAGATATTAATAAATCTTCAGCTACTATCTTTGAAATTGAAGAAGGAGGATTAAGAATTCCATTTGCTGCAGTTCAATCATTAGGTCCAAACATTGCTTATGATATTGTTGAAAAACGTAATGAAAAACCATTCACATCTAAAAAAGATGTTATGAAACGTACAAGACTTAACCAATCATTATTTGAAACATTCGACATCATGCATGCGTTTGGTGATTTACCAGAAGAAGATTTAGAAGAGTCAGAAGGCTTGTTTGCGTTTGCGTAGAAGTTTGTGATATTGTGTGAAATAACACATAATCATTTTAAAAATAAATATTTATGATATAATATGTGTATATTAATGAAGGAGGGATTTTTGTGAGACAAAGTCCATTGTTTTCAAACATACAAACAGGTGATGTTGTTTATGATAATGTAGATCAAGCTACATATAAAGGCATTACACTTAAAACATTTATTTTATTAGGAATTTCAATTGTAGTTGCTGCATTTATGGCTTTTGCATTGCCAACTATTATAGTTAATAATCCGGGTGTATATATTACAACATTAACAATATCTTCTATAGTAGGATTTATTTCTGTAATTATTGGTAGATCTTCAGAAAGAAAAGCTAAATATGCATCAGTTATTTATTCTGTGTGTGAAGGTTTCTTCTTAGGATCAATTTCAGCAATCGCTGAAATGTATATTCCAGGTGCTGTTACAACAGCTGTATTTACAACAGTAATTTTATTTACAGTTATGCTTGTTTTATTTGGTACAGGTATTATGAGAGTTGGTTCTAAATTTAGAACATTCGCTTTCGGATTAACATTAGGTGCATTAGGTATCATGTTAATTATGTCTATATTCTCAATGTTTATTGCTGATTATGGTACATATTTAAATTTAATGATTGGTATTGAGATTTTCTTATTATTCTATGGTGTAATTACATTATCATTAAATTTTGCTGAAGCTCAAAATGTTGTAGAACGTGGTGCTTCTAAAGATGCTGAATGGTCAGTTGCTTTAGGATTAATGGTAAGCGTTGTATACATTTATGTAGAAGTAATTAGACTTATCTTATTATTTGCACAAAGAAAAGACTAATATTTTAAGACACGAACTTAAATGTTCGTGTTTTTTTCTTTTTCTTATGATACAATATATTTGGTTATATCTATCATGTATTTAACTTAAAAATATAATTCAGGAGGCTAGAATTATGAAAAAATATTTAAAAAGAATTTTATTTATCATAACGCTGTTATTATTACCATTAACACTAATTAGCTGTGGTGATAAAACTATAAGTTATGAGATTCATACAGACTTACAAAAGAGTTATTTAGAAGGTGATTACAAACTTATTCATACTTATGCTAAAGGTGAAGAAGAATTAAGTAAACCAATGCCAATAACAATAACTTGGAAAGATACTAAAGATGTTAAAGACTATGATTTTTATTTATCAGAAGATTCAAAATTTAAAGAATATAGACTTTATGAAACTACTATAGCTCAAGTTGAGTTAATTAATTTAAAAATTCATACAAAGTATTATTGGTATGTAGAATATACAGTTAATAATAAATTAGTTAAAACAAAGGTTGAAACTTTTATTATTAATTGTCATAATCCAAGAAATTTAGATATTGATGGGTTAACAAACGTACGTGATATAGGTGGATATAAAATAGGTGATAAATATACTAATCAAGGTTTAATATATAGAAGTAGTAGATTAAACGAGAATGAGTCAACAACCAACTTGATCACCGAAAAGGGTATTAAAGAAATGGTTGAAGTTCTAAAAATCAAATCAGAATTAGATGTAAGAAAAACTTCAGACAATGAAAATGGTGGTATTACTGTTAGTCCATTAGGTGATAGTGTTAATTACTATTCGGTACCAATGAAGTCTGGGGGTAATTATTTATTATTAAATAAATACGTACTTAAAGATGTTTTTGCAGTATTAGGTAATAAAGATAATTATCCAGTAGTAATTCATTGTAGTATTGGTACTGATAGAACAGGGGTTATTTGTTTTTTAATTAATGCATTATTAGGTGTAGAAGAAGAATATTTATATAAAGATTATCTTTTCTCTATGTTTGGTCATATCACTGTAAATAGAGTTCCTTCTACAATAGATAAATATATAGAACTAATTAAACCATCTGAAGGTGATACTTTAAAAGAAAAAACATATAATTATTTATTAAGTTTAGGTGTAGCTGAAACTGATTTAAATAATTTGATTGATATTATGACTAATTAAGATTTTACGACATGATTTTCATGTCGTTTTTCTTTGTTTGAAATAATAGCCTAGATAGATATTTATATTAATCATACATTGAATATGGGAGGTTTAAAAATGAATTTTATGGGTAATAATAGTGGTACATGTGGATGTAAATGTCCTACAGTACCTCCGACATATCAACAATGTTATCAAGTTGTTCAAACTTGTAATGTAGAAGAAGTTCCACACATGATTAATTATCATACACACATGGTTAATAATTGTATCAAAAAACATGTGAATATTCCAACATATACAGTTTCAGAAGAAAGTGTATTATTTAATGAATATCCACAAGCACAAATGCCAATTCCTTATATGCAGTATCAACAACCAGGAAGTTGTGGGCAAACAATGAATCCTTATATGCAATACCAACAACCTATGTTTGCTGGACAAATGGCACAATATCAAGGAAATGTTGGAACAGAACCATTTCAACAACAAATGCCGATGCAATATGGTATGCCTCAATATCCTGGTATGAACATGCCTTTTAATTATTAATAATTGAACATTATACAAGTCTGATTAGACTTGTTTTTTATTTAAATATTGTATATTTGCTTTTATAATAGGTTTTATGGTAAAATAAAAACAATTATATAGGAATATATAATTAATAACTATAGGAGGAAACAAAAATGTTAAAAGTATTTGTTGATTCTGGAAGCAGTATTAAGCAATTTGAAAAAGAAGAATATAATGTAGAGATTATACCTTTAAAGATATTATTAGGTGATAAAGAATATTTTGATGGTGTTAATCTAACTAATGATGTTTTTTATGATTATCTTAAAAATAGTAAAGAGTTGCCTAAAACATCATTACCTCAATTAGATACTTTAGAAGAACAAGTAACAAATCTAACAAAAGAAGGACACGATGTAATTATTATAACTATTTCAAGTGAAATTTCTGGTACATATAACGCTATTAGATTATTATTTAGTGATAATGAAAAGGTTCATTTAATTGACTCTAGATGTGCAGTTGGCGGTATGAGATTAATAGTTGATGAAATAAATAAAAATAGAGATTTAGAAGTTAAAGAAATCTTAGCTAAAGTAGATGATTTAATTCCTAGAATTAGAATAGCAGCTATTCCTGAAACTTTAGAATATCTTCATAAAGGTGGTCGTTTATCGACTAAAGAATATATTTTAGGAACTGCAATCCATTTAAAACCATTAATCGGTTTTGAAAATGGAAAAGTTAAAATGGTAGGTAAAGCTATAGGTTTAAGACGTGCTATGAAAGCCTTAAATGACTTAGTTGATAAAGATGGTGTAGATACTGATTATCAAATTGTAGCATCTATGACTAATAGTAAAGAAAACTTAGAAAACTTAATTAGAGGATTAAATCCAAAATATAAGGAATTAATTAAGAATTATGATGATTTAGATCATGCTATTGCTGCTCACTGGGGACCAAACGCATTTGGTTATATTTATGTAAAAGCTAAATAATTAAAAATGGACGCATTTTGCGTCCTTTTTTCTTATAATCGATTAAGTTTATTTTCTATAATAGAAACTATTTTTTCTAAATAAATTTTATCATCGTTTGTAAATCTATTTGTAATAGGTGCGTCTATATCAAGTAACCCATAAAATTCACCTTTTACATTAATTGGAACACATATTTCACTTAATGATGCAGAATCACAGGCAATATGACCAGGGAATTCATGAACGTTTGGAACTATGATAGTTGAATTAGATGTGGCACAAGCACCACATACGCCACGATTAAAAGGAATAGTAGTACAAGCAACCTTGCCTTGAAATGGTCCTAATAATAGTTTATTATTTTTATTTAGATAAAATCCAACCCAGTTAATATCTGACATATATTCATTTAAGATGGCTGATATATTAGATAGTACAGATATATCATGTAAATCTTCTTCAATTAAAGCCGGGATTATAGTTGTTAATTCTTTATAATTTGTCATATTTAAATACTCCTATTAAGATATATTTAATATTATATATTAAAAACTAGAATAATTCCATTGAAATTAATCATTAATTTTAATATAATTTAATAGTACTTTAAGGAGTGATATTTTATGATGTATGATCAAATATTAGTACGTTTTGGAGACTTAACGTTAAAAGGGAAAAATCAAAAAGAATTCTTAAAAAGATTATATAGTTTAATGGATTTAAAAATGAAGGGCTTAAATGTAACAGTAGAAAGAGCTCATGATAGAATATATATTCATTTAAATGATAGTGATGTTAATGAAGTTGAAAAAAGATTACAATTAGTTTCTGGTATTAGTTCTTATTCATTAGTTACAAAATGTAGTAATGATTTACAAACTATTAAAGAAACAGCATTAGCTTTAATGAAACAAATTGTAACAACGACTACTTTATTTAAAGTTGAAACAAAAAGAGCTAATAAAAACTATCCACTAACATCTTTAGAAGTAACTAAACATGTTTCAGGATATGTATTAGCAAATCATAATATGTTAAAGGTAGATGTTCATAATCCTGAAGTTGTTTTACACTTAGAACTTAAGGGTGATAGCTGTTATTTATATAACAAAGAAATAAGAGCTATGGGTGGTTTCCCTGTTGGTGTAGCTGGCAAAGGTTTATTAATGTTATCTGGTGGTATTGATTCACCTGTAGCTGGTTATTTAGCGATGAAACAAGGTATTGAAATTGAATGTATACATTTTGAATCTACACCATTAACTTCAATTGAATCAGCTCAAAAAGTTGTAGACTTAGTTAAAAAAATGGCTAAGTATGCACCTAAAAATAGTATTAAGTTACATATGATTCCATTTAAGGAAATGCATATGGCGTTATTAGATAATGTTCCTGAAAGCTATAATATTACAATCATGAGACGTATGATGTATAGAATTGCTACTAAGCTAGCTGAAAAAAGAAAATGTTTATGCTTAGTAAATGGTGAAAGTGTAGGACAAGTTGCAAGTCAAACATTAGGAAGCATGAATACTATTAACAGTGTAACTAATATTCCTGTTATTAGACCTTTATGTACTTACGATAAGGCTGATATTATTCGTATTTCACGTCATATTGATTGTTTTGAATTATCTATTAAACCATTTGAAGATTGTTGTACAGTTTATGTACCAAAGGCTCCTGCAACATCTCCTAAGAAAGATAAGGCTGAATTATTTGAAAAAGCTTTTGACTTTGAAACATTAGTGAATGAAGCAGTAGAAAATGTTAATACTATCAATATAGATATGGATAGTGATTTAGATTTATCTATGTTAGGATTAGAAGTTAGAGAAGTTATAAGAGAATTAAATAATAATAAATAATTTTGTATAATTTTGTCGTAATCGCAAACAATAATATTTGCGAGGAGGTGAAATTATGGCAACGAAAAATTCTATGTCTAGTAACACAGGTGCTTCTAAATCTTCTCAAGAAAACGGTAGAGTTGGTGGTAATATCACTAAAGAAGCTATCGAAAGAGCTAAACAAACAACTGATACTGAAGCATTAAAACAAGAAGTTGCTTCTGAACTAGGTATTCAACCTGGAAAAAATGCCACTGCTGAAGAAAATGGCAGAATTGGTGGAGAAATGACTAGAAAGTTATTTGAAAAAGGTTCAAAGTCTAATTCAAAGAACAACAATAACAACTAATTAAATTAAATATAAAGGAACTAAAACTTTTGTTTTAGTTCTTTTTTTTGCAAATAAATAGGAGTATAATATATTTGTTATATTATACTCTGGGAGAAGTAGTTATGAGAAAGAAAATATTAGGTGAAGGATTTCATGTTTTTATAGTACTTTTATGTGCAACAATTTATTCATTTGCAGTAATGTGGTTTTTAACTCCAGCAGGATTATACGCTGCAGGAATTACAGGTTTGGCTCAGATTATAAGCCAAGTATTATATGTTTTTGCAAAATTTAATTTACCATCAGGTATATTAGTATTTATTTTTAATGTACCTTTATTTATATTTGGATGGAAAAGAGTATCAAAGAGATTTTCAATATACTCATTATTATTTGTAGTTGTACAATCTATTTTAATGCTTGATTGGATACCTGTTTATACTTTTGGTATGGATCCTAAAACAAATGGCTTATTATTTGCCATCATTGGTGGTTTAGCTGCCGGTGTTTCGAATGGGGTTGCATTACGTTTTGGTACATCTACTGGTGGTATTGATATTTTAGGTCAAGTTTTATCTATTGAAAAAGGTATATCAATTGGTATCTTTACAATGATGTTTAATGTTTTAATTGCGGTATTAGGTGGCGGAATCTTATTTGGAGATTGGCAAATCTCTATGTATACATTAATTAGAATAATCATTTCTTCTTTAGTTATTGACCGTATTCATACAGCCTATAACTATGTAAGATTAGATATTATATCAGTAAATGTAAAAGAAATAGCTGATAGATTAATGAAAGAATTAGGTAGAGGTGTAACATTAATGAATGTTGAAGGTGCCTATACTGGTCAAAAGAAACAAGATGCATTTATGATTATTACAAGCTATGAATTAGCTAGAGCTAAAAGAATTTGTTTAGAATGTGATCCAAGTGTATTTATCGTTATCGCCCCTGCTAAGGGTACGGTAGGTAGATTTATTAAGAAAACAATTATGTAATTAAGGTGGTGATTAAAGTGATTTCATCTATTGAAAATCCTAAAGTGAAAGAGCTTATGAAGCTTAAACAAACTAAAAATAGAAAAAAAGAAGAAATGTTTATAGTAGAAGGTGCTCATCTTGTTAAAGAAGCTGATATTGCAGGAGTATTAATAGAAGCTTTTTCTATTGAAGAAAAAGAAGGATTTACTTTAATCAGTGAAGCAGTTATGAAAAAGATTTCTACAACTGATACAGTTGTTAAAGAAATCGGATTATGTAAATTTATTTCAAAGAATGAACTTACTAATAAAGTTTTAATTTTAGACGGTGTACAAGACCCAGGTAATATGGGTACTTTAATGCGTAGTGCATGTGCATTTGGATTTAAGACAATGTTTATTGGTAATGGTTGTGTAGATATTTATAATGAGAAAGTTATTAGATCAAGTCAAGGTGCTATTTTCAAATTAAATTTCATTTTTGGAAATATAGTAGATTTTGTTAATAATCACCCTGATTATAAAATCTATGGTACAAATGTTGTAAGAGGAATTCCTCTTGAAGAAGTTAAAATTTCAGATAATATTGGTGTTATACTTGGAAATGAAGGAAATGGTATTTCAAAAGAAGTGGATAACTTGTTATTAGATAATATCTATATTCCTATGGACAATACTGAATCTTTAAATGTGGCTATTGCTGGCAGTATTATTATGTATAGCTTGAGGTAACAATCATGAAGTTTGAAAAAGAGTATTTAGCAATTTTAAATGAAGAATTAAAAAAAGCAATGGGTTGTACAGAACCAATCGCAATAAGTTATTTATCATCAACAGCTCGTGATATATTAGGTGATTTGCCAACTAAGATTGATATATATGTATCAGGTAATATTTTAAAGAATGTTAAGTCAGTTGTAGTGCCAAATACTAACGGTATGAGAGGAATAAAAACAGCTGTTGGTGTTGGGATTGTTGCAGGTATTACAGAATTAAAGTTAGAATGTTTATCTAAAGTAAATAGTCTACAAATTGAAAAAACAAAACAATTTATTGATGAAACTGAAATAAATATTCATCAAAGCGATTCTAACTATCAATTTGATATTAAGCTTTTATTATATTTAAACAATGATATTGTTGAAGCTAGAATGGTTGATAATCATACGAATATTGTTTATTTACGTAAAAACGATAATGTGATGGTTAATAAGGATTTATCTAACACTATTACATTTACATCATTAACAGATCATTCTGTTTTAAGTGTTGAAGAAATATATAATTTTTCTAATGAAATTGAATTAGATAAAGTCAAGGATTTAATTGAAACACAAATTAAATGTAATATGAAAATAGCTGAAACAGGGTTAGCACATAATTTTGGTGCTAACATTGGTTCTACTATATTAAAGGAAAATCCAAATTGTACTAAAACTAAAGCTAAAGCATATGCTGCAGCTGCAAGTGATGCAAGAATGAATGGTTGTGATCTACCTGTAGTAATTAATAGCGGTAGTGGTAATCAAGGTATTACTTGTTCAATTCCAGTTATTATTTATGCAGAGGCATATAACGTTAGTTATGAGCGTAAGATTAGAGCGTTAGTGTTATCAAATTTATTAACAACTCATATTAAAACTGGTATTGGTAGATTATCTGCTTATTGTGGTGTAGTTGCTGCTGGTTGTACTGCAGGAGCAGCAATTGCATATTTATTAGGAGGCGACTTAAGAGCTATATCTCATACAATAGTTAATTCACTTGCAATATTATCAGGTGTTATATGTGATGGAGCTAAAGCTTCGTGTGCGGCTAAAATTGCATCAAGTGTTGATGCAGGTATTTTAGGTTGTGAATTATTTTTAAATGGCAATCAATTCTATAGTGGTGATGGAATTGTTACAAAAGGTGTTGAAAATACTATTAAAAATGTTGGTATAGTTGCCCGTCAAGGTATGCTAGAAACTGACAAAGAAATTATTAATTTGATGTTGAAAAATTAAAGATTAGGGGAAAAGAAAATGAAAATGATTGAGGTTAAAAATTTGACCAAAATCTTCAAAAAACCTTATAGAGGAAATGGGTTAAAAGGGATGATTAAAACTTTGTTTTCTCGTAAGTATGAAGAAATATATGCTGTAAACGATATTTCTTTTGATATACAAGAAGGAGAAATTGTAGGCTACATTGGCGCTAATGGTGCTGGTAAGTCTACTACCATTAAAATGATGTCTGGGATTTTACATCCAACTAGTGGACAGGTCGTTGTTGATGGTATGACTTTTGAAAAAAGTAGAAAAAAGATAAATAAAGAAATGGGAGTAGTTTTTGGTCAAAAAACACAACTATGGTGGGATATACCATTAATTGAAACATTTAAAATTTTAAAGTGTATTTATGAAATAAGTGATGAAGATTATAATGAAAGATTTAATTACTTATGTGATTTATTAGATTTAAGACCATTCTTAAGTCAAAATGTTCGTTCTTTATCTTTAGGACAAAGAATGCGTGCTGATTTTGCTGCAGCACTTATCCATTCACCTAAAATAGTTTATTTAGATGAACCAACAATTGGTTTAGATGTTTTGGTAAAGGATAAAATAAGAACAGCAATAAAAGAGTTAAATAAAAAATATCATATCACAGTTATTTTAACTACACATGATATGAAAGACATTGAAGAATTATGTAATAGAATAATCATAATAGATAAAGGAACTATTTTGTATGATGGTTCTTTACATGATATTAAGTATAAGTTTGGAAATACTAAAACAATATTATTACCAAAAAATGTAGAAATTAATGAAGAGCAATTAAAAAGTCAATTCAAAGGAGTTGTAATAGAATCTACTGATGAAAATATTAGACTTAAATTTTCTT
Organism: Candidatus Pelethenecus sp.; assembly: GCA_045121295.1. GTDB lineage: Bacteria > Bacillota_I > Bacilli_A > Acholeplasmatales > Anaeroplasmataceae > Pelethenecus. Next base: position 14,488 of record JBGVFV010000088.1, on the reverse strand, counting down.
TAAATGAATTAGAATTGGATGAGATATTATTATATTTAATCAACGAATATCATGTTAAAGATTTTAAGATTGAAGATATCTCAATAGAAGATATTACAAAACAATTATATGAAGCCAATGAAAAGAGCTGCTAAATTCTTTAGACAATATTTACCATTTTCTAGTGCCGGTGTTAAGGGTGTATTAGCATATAAGGCTCAAACATTTATGTGGCTATTTATAGCTTTTGTAGATGTTTTCTTTATTGTTTTCTTATACCAAGCTATTTACCGTAATTCACCAGATGGAATGAGTTCAGTTATAAATGGATTTACATTTTATGAAATGGTATTATATATGATAACTTCATTTGTGTTCTCATTTGTGGTTAATAGTAGTGAAACCAGTTGGAATATATTTCAAGATATTAAAGAAGGAACTATAGCTAATACATTAACTAAACCCGTAAGTTATAGATTAAGACATTTATTCACTTATATTGGTGGGATGGCATTTCAATTTGTTATTATGGTTCTACCAATATTAACAATTGTTTATGGGATTTTCATTGGTTTAGGTTTTGTTGAAATTAATATAACTAGTTTCATTATTAATTTTTTAATATTTTTGGTATTAACAATTTTAGGTGGTTTAATAAATGATGCAATATGTTATTTTGTAGGAATGTTGACATTCTTTACTGAACATATGTTTGGGTTAAATTTCTTAAAGAATTCAATTCAAAGTTTCTTAAGTGGTACGATGGTTCCGTTATCATTTATGGGTGTTTTTGGTGTTATTTGTTCATATACGCCATTTGCATTTTTAAACTCTACACCTGTGTTAACTTTAATGTGTAAATTTAATAGTATAAATGCTCTTATTTATGTTGGTGTTGCATTTGGGTGGTTAGTATTCTTAGAATTAGTAAACCACTTAATGTTTAAATACTGTATTAGAAGAGTAACTGTTCAAGGAGGATAATATGAAGTATATTAAATTATATTTTACTTACGCTAAATGCTCCTTGATGGGGAAATTAACTTATAAAGCTAATGTTCTTATAGGGTTAGCTGCGTTTTTGTTTGCTGAAGCATTTTCTTTATTAACTTTGTATTTAATAATTTCAGCTGTTCCATCTATTGATGGTTTTTCAATTTATCAAATGGGATTCTTATTTGGTATAACAAATTTAGCTATTGGTATAGATCACTTGTTATCAGATAGATTATGGACAGTTAGTTATTATGAAGTTAAAACAGGGAAAATGGATCATTTCTTTTTAAGACCTTTACCTGTATTATTTCAGGTATTAGCATCTGAAATACAATTAGAAGCATTAGGTGAATTAATTGTTGGGGTGGCATTAACATGTGTTTGTGCTAGTCAATTAACTATTGCAACAAGCTTTTCTAGTGTATTGTTATTAGTTGTTGGAATTATTTGTGCTGCAATTATTATTACATCTTTTAAGATTGTTGTAGCTAGTTTAGCATTTATTTTTAAAAGAAGTGGACCATTATTACAAATTATTTATAATGTATCTATGTATAGTAAATATCCACTTCCTATATTCCCTAAAGCGATTCAATATATATTACTATTTGTTATTCCTTTAGGATTGTGTTTATATGTTCCATTTGATAATTTATTTAATCCAATATATAATCCATATTTATTAATATTAGTAATATTAACTTTTACGATTGTGTTTGGAGCTTTATCATTATTAATTTGGAAATTCTGTGCAAGAAGATATGAAAGTACAGGAACATAAGAAAAAGCCTTCTTTTGAAGGCTAATTTTTATTATTGTTAAATTCTTTTAATACCATATTAAATTTAGAACAATCATAAGGGTTATCAAATTTAATACGATATATATCATGTTCTTTTTGTAGTTCAATGTGATGTCCAGGTTTAAATGGAACTAAAGGATAAGAAGAAGTATTAAATGTTTGTGTAAATGTTTCTTCATTTATTTTGCCGTCTAGTAATATTTGTTCTTTAGACATAGTAATTGTTCCATAACCAACTTCTTTAAATCTTGATGTTTTATCATCAATCATATGGATTTTACCATTAGCATTAAATGTGTAATCAGGATTTTGTTTTATTTTATTTGATAGCATTGATTGCATATCAAGATACCAATCACTTGGTTTTTTATAATGTGTGCTTCCTTTTACACGTGTTAATAAACCGTATTTATCAGCTTTTGCTTGGTATCCACATTTAGTACAAGTAAGAGTGTCTTTGGAAGAAGTAATAGCGTATTCAGTATTACAATCAGGACATTGATGTAAGACATAATGAAGACCTTCTACATTATTTCCATGTTTATATTTAATAGGATTATTTGTTACAAAATCATAGTCGTTATAACGTAGATGCATTTTCATAATATCATATAATTGTTCTAACGAAAGTTTCGCTACATCATCTTTACTTAATACTTTATATATATTAAGATAAATACGGCCTTTTCTACGTTTATTTGACCATTTAGGGTTAGTTAAATAGCTACCATCTGTTTTAGCAATATAAACATCAGTGTTTAAGAACTTTAATAATCCTGCAACTGAACCACTAGGATTAGTAGACATGCCATTTTCTGTCATAATTCCAACTGGATATATTGCAAGTGGCATATTATTATCAATAACATTTTTCATTTGTTTCATTTCTTTGACAGTAGTTTGGAATTGTTGTTTAGGAATACAACCTATGTTATCCATAGTTTTTCTAAATCTGCTAATTCTATAAAATGAATAACTTAAGATAAAATGTGCTTTTGTAGGAATTGCTGCATATAAATTAATAAAGTCAATTTGTGATTCGTGGTTTGCGATAACCAAATAAGGACCTTTTTTATTTTTAAGTTCATTTTTAGTTATTTTTAATTTGAAAATAAATTTTGAAACAAATTTACATAGAAATTTGAACCATCCATAATGAAATGTTTTTGGCTTTTTATATTCTATTTTTTTCATATATATCAACCCCTTTTATCAATTATATCATATAAATGTTGAAAAAAGTAGATTTTATAGTTATTTAAAGTTATAATATATTTATATAGTTCGTAAATTAAAGGAGGAAATGAATATGTCACAAGTTGCGAATTCTTGGTGGATGTATTTGCTAGGAATAATAGTTGTGTTATTTATTTTAGGCGGTTGTGGTTTTTATATTTTTAAATCATATAAAGATGCTAAAAGAATTAACATGGATACTAAAGTATTAAATAAAACGATTTTTAATAGTGTTGTTTTCACTGTTTTACCATCAATTAGTATTTTAATTGGTGTTATTGCCTTATCAGGTATTGTTGGGGTACCATTACCTTGGATTAGATTAACAGTTATTGGTGCTTTACATTATGAGGTAACGGCGATAGGTGCTGCTGGTTATGGTAGTGTTACATTAGCCGGAATTGAAGCTCAACAATTAGTAACTATTGCATTTATTATGACACTTGGGGTTTTAAGTGGTCCCTTATTCTGTTTATTTGGTTTAAAGTTTTACGAAAAGAAAGCTTTATCTAAAATTAATAAACAAAATGAAGTTGAAGAAGCAAAAGAAGAAGTTTCTGAAGAAACAACAGATGATGTTAGTCCAGAAGTTGTTGAAGATTTAACTCCTGCAAAGCCAAAACGCGGTTTAGGTGATATGATATTTGATGCAGTATTTATTGCTATTGTTTCATCATTTATTGCTGATAAAACATTTGTTCCTTATTATTCAGAAGAAGAAATAAGCAAATATCCTTATTTGGTAGGAAAAGAATGGATACCATTTATCGTTATTATAGTTTCTTTTGCTTGTATGTTCTTATTTGATGTTTTAGAAAAGAAATGTAAACAAAAATGGTTAAGTAGTTTCTCTTTAGGATTAAGTATGATTATTGGTATGGCTGTTGCTGTATTATTAGGAGCTGTTACAAAAGCAGAGCTAATTATGGTATTCGTACTAGGTGCTATTGTTGCGGTTTTAGCAGCATTATTAGGAGGTAAGAATAATGAGAAAAAATAAACAAAGATCTTTTTATGATACTAATCATTTATATGGTCGTATATTCACTCTAGCTGCAATCCTTTTAATTTTAGCTGTACCTGTAATTATGGCCATTGTTTTAAAAGTTGCACCTGATTTTAAGGTTTTAGTTACTGGCGTTCTTACTTTATATGTATTCTTAATTGGTGGTATTGTTGAAGTAATTACATATGCTCCTATTCTTGGAACAAACGGTACATATTTAGGTTTTATTACTGGTAATTTAGCAAATTTAAAAGTTCCTTGTGCTGTTAATGCAAGAGAGGCAGCCGGTGTTAAAAATGGTAGTCAAGAAGGTGAAATTGTATCAACAGTAAGCATTGCTGCTAGTACAATTACTACAACAATTATTATTGCAATTGGTGTTGCATTATTAGTTCCATTAACTCCGGTATTAGAAAGTACTACATTAGCTCCAGCTTTCCATACTGCATTTGCTGCATTATTTGGTGGTTTAGCTTATAAGTATTTTGTTAAGGATTTAAAATTGGTTCCAGTCCCATTAGCTTTAGCATTAATATTATCTGCAACATTACACTTAGGGTCAAGTTTATTAATCCCTATTTGTTCAGTAGTTGCTATTGTTTATGCAGTTGTAATCTTTAAATTAACTAATAAGAAAAATAAAGCATTATAAAATTATAAAGGTCTAACCAATAACGGTTAGACCTTTTTAAATAGTTGATTTAATTATTTTTTAACAGGATATTGTTCACGGTTTTGATTATATGTAGTATGTAATAAGTGATGAGATGTATGAGATCCTGGTTCACCTAAGAATTCTTTATATAATCTTTGAACATCTTGATTTAAGTGAGAACGACGAACTGATTTACCTTTATCTAAATCATATAAAACTTGAGCACGTTTTTGAACGTATGTTTTAGCAATGTCATCATCTTCATTTGGTAAGAATAATTCTTTAACAAATGGTTGACCACCACCGTTAACACAACCACTAGGACAACCCATGATTTCAATGAAGTGATATTGAGATTCGCCTTTTTTGATTTGTTCTAATAATACTTTTGCATTCTTCATGCCACTTGCAACAGCTAAGTTTAAAGTGATACCTGCAACTGTAACAGAAGCTTCTTTAATACCTTGTAAGCCACGAACAGGAGTGAATTCAGTTTGTTCTAATTCTTCACCAGTTAATAAGAAGTTAGCACTACGAACTGCAGCTTCCATAACACCACCAGTTACACCGAAGATAACACCAGCACCAGTGTATTCACCTAATAAGTCATTATCGAATTCTTCATTAGGTAATCTCTTCCAATTTAAACCAGCTCTACGGATTAATTTAGCTAATTCTCTAGTTGTTAATACAACATCAACATCCATTAAACCATCTACCATGTTTTCAGGACGTTTGTTTTCGTATTTCTTAGCAACACATGGCATGATTGAAACAACACAAATGTTCTTTGGATCTAAGTCATGTTTTTTAGCGTAGTATGATTTAATGATAGCACCTACCATTTGGTGAGGTGATTTACAACTTGATAAGTGAGGAGCTAATTCTGGATAGTAGTATTCTAAATAGTTAACCCAACCTGGAGAACAAGAAGTAATCATAGGTAAAGTTTCACCATTTTTAATTCTAGCAATTAATTCGCTAGCTTCTTCCATAATAGTTAAGTCAGCACCGAAGTTAGTATCGAATACACGATAGAAACCTAAACGGTGTAATGCAGCAACCATTTTACCAGTTGCATCTGTTCCGATTCTTTCGCCAAATTCTTCGGCTAATGCAGCTCTAACTGCAGGAGCAGTTTGAACGATTACAGTTTTACCTGAAGCGAAAGCTTCATCTAATTTATCAATTTCACTCTTTTCTGATAATGCACCAGTTGGACAAGCGTTAATACATTGACCACATTGAATACATGGAACATCAGCGAATGAACGGTTTTCTGCAGGAGCAACGATAGTTTCAAAACCACGTTTTTCGAAACCTAAAATACCAATACCTTGGTCTTGTTTACAAGTTTCAACACATCTACCACATAAAACACATTTAGAAGTATCTCTTACAATACCAGGAGCTACTTCATCAATAGTAACTTCAGTTTTTTCACCTTTGAATGCATCATCTCTTGCACCAACTATTCTAGCGATTTCTAATAATTCACATTGACCGTTTTTGTTACAAGATTGACAATTCATTGCATGGTTTGATAATAATAATTCAACAGAAGTACGTCTAGCTTCAACAGCCATTGGATCAGAAATAGAAATATTTAAACCTTCTGAAACAGGCCATACACAAGAAGGTACTAAACGAGGAGTACCAACTAATCTAACTAAACATACACGACAAGATGCTAATGAACATTTACCATCTCTCCAAGCACAAAGAGTAGGGATATTGTATCCACAAGCCTTTGCAGCTTGTAAAACAGTTAATTCACTATCAACTTGATAAGATTTACCTTCAATAATAATATTAACTAATGCCATAATTATATCCCCCTACTAAGCCTTGATGATAGCCTTGAACTTACAAGCAGATTCACAAAGGCCACACTTAACACATTTATTTTGATCGATAACATATGGTTCTTTACCAACAACACCGCTGATAGCGCCAACTGGACATTGTCTAGCACATAAAGAACATTTCTTACATTTTTCAGGAACAACAACAAAACTCATTAAGTTCTTACATACACCAGCATCACATTTTTTGTCTACAACGTGTCTTTCGTATACGTCATGGAATTTATTTAATGTAGATAATACTGGGTTAGCAGCAGTTTGACCTAAACCACATAAAGAACCAGCTTTAATTACTTGAGATAATGATTTTAAGTTATCTAAATCTTCTAAAGTACCATTACCATCAGTAATACGAGTTAAGATTTCTAATAAACGTTTTGTACCGATACGACAAGGAGAACATTTACCACATGATTCATCACAAATGAATTCAAGATAGAATTTTGCAACGTCAACCATACAGTTATCTTCATCCATAACGATAGCACCACCAGAACCCATCATTGAGCCTTTTGCTACTAAGTTATCGAAATCGATTGGAGTATCTAATTCTTCCTTAGTTAAACAACCACCAGAAGGACCACCAGTTTGGATAGCTAAGAATTCTTTATTGTTAGGAACACCACTACCGATGTCATAAACTAATTCTCTTAAAGTAGTACCCATTGGTACTTCAACTAAACCAACGTTATTTACTTTACCACCTAAAGCGAATACTTTAGTACCTTTTGATCTTTCAGTACCGATAGAAGCGAACTTAGCAGCACCTTCACGTAAGATATAAGGAACGTTTACTAAAGTTTCAACGTTATTGATAATAGTTGGTTTACCCCATAAACCTTTTACAGCTGGGAAAGGTGGACGAGGTCTTGGCATACCACGTTTACCTTCAATAGAGTTTAATAAAGCTGTTTCTTCACCACAAACGAAAGCACCAGCACCTAAACGTACATGTACTCTGAATGAGAAATTAGTACCTAAAATATTATCACCTAATAATCCACATTCTTCCATTTGTTTAACAGCTGATTGTAAACGTTGAACAGCGATTGGGTATTCAGCACGAACGTAGAAGTAACCATCAGAAGCACCAATAGCATGACCAGCAATCATCATACCTTCGATAACAGCGAATGGATTACCTTCTAAGATAGAACGGTCCATGAATGCACCTGGATCCCCTTCATCACCATTACATACAACATATTTTTGTTCACTATGTTGATCTAAAGCAAATTGCCATTTTCTACCAGTAGGGAAACCACCACCACCGCGGCCTCTTAAACCAGAATCTAAAACTTCTTTAACAACATCTTTTGGTTCCATAGATAATGCTTTAACTAAACCTTTGAATGCATCATAACCAAATGCTTCATCGATGTTTTCAGGGTTGATTTCACCACAACCATGTAAAGCGATTCTTACTTGTTTTTGATAGAAAGGAATGTCTTCTTGTTTAATACATTTCTTTTGAGTTTGAGGTTCAATGTATAATAAATCTTCAACGATTTGACCACCTAAAATATCAGTGTTCATGATACGTTCAACATCACTTACTTTTACTGTACGATATAAAGTTCCTTCTGGATAGATTTTAACGAAAGGTCCTTGGCTACAGAAACCAAAACAACCTACTAAGTTAACATCAACTTTACCAATTAAATTGTGTTCAACAATTAATTCTTGGAACTTTTCGATAATTTCTCTTGATTCAGCTGATAAACATCCAGTACCACCACAAACAGTGATATGACGCATATCATCTCCACCATGGAATTTTTTATTTAAAGCGTCAGTACATTTAGTGATTTTTGCTTGTAACGCTTCTTGACTTGTAATTAATTCTCTTTTTAATTCCATAATAAATTACATCTCCTTTGCACGATATTCATCAACGATCTTTTTAACTTCAGATAATTGAACTTTTGGATAAACCTTACCGTTGATAGAAATAGCAGGTGCAATACCACAAGCACCGATGCAACGTAAACCATCTAATGTGAATAAACCGTCAGATGAAGTTTCACCTGTTTTAATATTTAAAATTTCAGCAAATTTGTCTAATACATTTTGGCTTCCTTTAACATAACATGCAGTACCAATACATACACCAATAATATATTTTCCTTTTGGCTTTAATGAGAAGAATGAGTAGAATGTAACAACACCATAAATATCACTTACAGGGATGTTTAATTCAGCACTAATTACTTCTTGAACTTCAAGAGGAATATAGCCGTATTCCTTTTGAACGTCTGTTAAAACAATCATCAATGGAGATGGTTCGTTTTTATAACGAGCACAGATTTCCTTGATTTGCTTTACAGCTTCACTTCTTAATTTCAATTAAATCAACTCCTATTTTTTTAAATACTAGCGATGTTCATAAAAAAACACCATACTATATAATAGTATACTTTTTTTTGTATAAAATTTCAAGGAAAAACATACAAAAAGTCATTATAAACGATTAGTGTACAATAACTATGTTTATTTTTTATAAAAAATAAAGTATAATAATCTTAATTAATGGATGATAGGTGGATATATTATGTTAAAAGCTGTATTTTTTGATCTAGATGGTACACTGTTACCAATGAACGAAAATGAATTTATAAACGAATATTTTAGATTAATGTCCAACAAGATGTCTAATTATGGATTTGAACCAAATGAATTAAAGAAAAACATTTGGGATGGGACCAAACTTATGTACATGAATGATGGAACATCAACAAATAAAGAAGTCTTTTGGAATTATTTTAAAAAAATATATGGAAATAGCATTATAAATAAAAAAGAAGAATTTGATAAATTTTACGTTAATGAATTTAAACAATTAGTTAATTGTTGTGGATCAAACCCACACGCAAAAGAAATAGTAAATTTTGTTAATCAAAATAATCTTATTTGTGTTTTATCTACCAATCCAATTTTTCCTAAAGCGGGCACTCTTACTCGTATGGGATTTGTAGGATTAATAGAACAAGATTTTAAGTTCATTACTGCATATGAAAATTCTAATTTCACTAAACCTAATCCATTATATTTTAAAGGATTATTAGAAAAATTTAATCTTCAACCAGAAGAAGTTATATTGATAGGTAATAATGAACTTGAAGACGCATGGTGTGCTAGTCAAATTGGAATAGATTCATATTTAGTAAAAGACTTTCTTATACCCAGTGATAAATTAGAAAATAAAGTTCCAATTATTTCTATTGAGGAAGTTATTAGTATTATTGAAAAAGAGATTATAAATAGAAAATAACAGGAGTTGGTATTGTGTCAAAGATTTTAGTTTCAGGTTTATGTAATGTAGAAACAACTTTAAAGGTACATAAATTTCCAATAGATTATTATCCGATAGATTACCCATTTTTCGGTATAAAATCTAATGTTTCAGGTGTTGCCTATAATATTGTTAAAGCCTTAAAAACACTAGGTGATGATGTAACACTTACATCATTTATAGGTAATGATTTTGAAGGTGAATATGTTTTAAATGAACTTAAAAATAGCAATATAGATGTTAATTTTGTAAAAAAAGATTTAAAAGAAACACCTACATCAATAGTTTTATATGATAATGATGGTAAAAGACAAATTTATTGTGATTTAAAAGATATACAAGAAAAATCATATAATCTAGATAATAGTTTAGTTTCTGATAAAGATATACTAGTTTTATGTAATATTAATTTTAATAGAGAAAGTATCAAAACAATAAAAAATAAAGTTATCGCAACTGACGTTCATGTTTTTAATAATATACATGATGAATATAATAAAGATTTTTTAGAAAATTCAAACATCTTATTTTTATCTGATGAGGCCATAAACATTAATTATGAAGAATTCATAATGAATATAGAAAACACATATCATAATGATATTATAGTTTTAGGAATGGGTAAAAATGGTTCATTAATGTATGTGAAGAATGAAAATAGATTCTATCATGTACCCGCAGTAGATACAGGTGTTATAGTAAACACAGTAGGGGCAGGAGATGCATTGTTTAGTGGATTTATCCATTATTACGCTAAAGGATATACTCCATATGAATCACTTAAAAGAGCTACATTAGTAGCTAGTCATAAAATATGTTTTAATGGTGGATCATTAGGACATCCAACAGAAGAAAAAGTAGAAGAATTATATAAAAAACATATGTAATATAATCAAAATGCCAAAGTAATTTGGCTTTTTATTTTTGAATAAATAAAAAAGAAACCTTGTCGGTTTCTTATTCTTCCTCATATTCAAATAAAGGATATATATCATTTAAATCTTCAACTTTATACATTTTATCTGTGTATAGTATACCATCTAAATGATCATATTCATGTTGAAATACGATAGCTGGATATCCTTCTAATACTTTTTTAATAGTTTTAATTTTTTTAGTAACAAAATCATATGTTTGAAATCTTACCGTAATAGCATAATGGCGAGGAGTTACTAAATCAGTAGTAGGGCGTTCAACAGATAAACATCCTTCACCGCCAGGTAAATAAACCATTTCTTCGCTCTTAGCTAATATTTCAGGATTAATAACTGTCCATAAATATTTTGGTTGTTTTTCATCTAAAAAATCAACAAAGTTTACAGCGAACATTCTTTTATTAACTCCAACTTGTGGAGCGGCAATACCAACACCAGGTCTTATTCCATATTGTTCAACTAGTTTGTCATTTTCAGATACTAACATATATTCATATAAACCTTTTAAGCATTCTAAATCATCACTACTTAAAGGAGTATTAACCTTAGTTGAGGTATTTCTTAATATTTGATTTCCTTCTTTAACAATATCTTTACTTAAATACATTTTAATCACCTTGTGATATTATAACATATTATTTTTAAGATTTCTATTAGGAAGTATATTTAATTAGTTATTGCCATCTAGTTGCTCCAATTATTACTAATAGGATAAATAAAACAAGGATTAAAGCGTATGAATAGCCACCTCTATTATTGTTGGTATTACAATTATATTGAGGCATACAACCACCATATCCATATGTAGGCATAGAATAGTACATAACGTCACCTCCTACATTAGAATATGAATAGTATTGATTAAATGCTAGTAAATTAGCCTATTTATTTTCTTCTTCAGTACTTAAACCTAAAAAACCTTCAACACGTCTAAGCCTATTATTTAGATTTCTTAAACGTCTATTAATTTCTTCTAATTCATAATAGATTCTATTTAATTGCATGTTTTCATAATATTCCTTATTAGGTTCATTTCTATTTCTATTAAACATAATATCACCAATATATTTTATGAATTATTTATTCAATTTATGAAAAGAATATGATTAGGTGGTTCTATGAAAGATAAGTCATTATTACAAGCTTTAGTATTAGGGTTTGGACAAATTGCATCAAAAATTTTATCTTTAATATTTATATTTAGATTTTCTAAAGATTTAGGAGAAACAGGAATGAGTATATATGCTTACACATATGTACCTTTTTCAATATTTGCTGACTTATCAACTTTTGGGTTTATTCCTGGAATATCTAAATTAGTTAGTAAACTTAAATCAGAAAATCAAGAATTAAAGGTTTCTTATCTATATAAAAAAGGATTAAGAGTATCACTAATTGTAGGAGTAGTGTTTTTTATTTTTATGATAATATTTAGTAGTCAAATTATAAAAATATCGTTATTTAGTGATATAGATGAAACTACTTTTACTACAGTTAGAACTAATCTTTTACTAGCCTCAACCTCATTATTATTAATTCCTACTAACAATTTTTTAAGAGGTTATTTACAAGGACATATGCGAATGTATCCAACTGCGATATCATTAATTATTGAGAATATAACTAAGATAATATTATATTTAGTATTAATAAAAAATATCTCAAATAATAACATTATTACTTTTGTCTTTATTTTGTATTTTTTAAGTTATTTAATAAGCATGTTAATCTTATATTTATCAGTTGATAAGCATAAACTTAAAGAACACAAAAAATTTGATGTGGTTAATACTATTATTAAAACATGTGTACCTTTTGGTATAGTTACATTATTTTTTACCATGTATCAGTTTATAGATACTATTACATTATCTGTTATATTACCTGTAGAAGGTTATTATACTGCATATATGTTTGAAACAATAAGACTTATATTTTTTCCTATTATAATAGCTCAAGCATTAGCTGGAGCTATTAATCCTAAAATTATATATTTATATAATGATAATAAATTAGAAGAAGTTAATAATTTAGCAATAAAATGTACTACTATGATAATTCATGTTTTAATACCTTTAACCATAATAATGAAATTATTTAGTAATGAAATATATGGATTATTTTATCATCAAGATAATGGTGGATATATATTAAATAAGATATCTATATTAATAGTATTTTTTGGTTTATATAAAGTTTTATTAGGGTTATCAATGGGAATGAAGAAAAATAATTACATAATTATCGCAACCATTATAAGCGCCATTGCAAAAATTATATTGAATATATTTTTAATAAATAGGTTTGGATATTTAGGAGCAATGTATTCTACAATAATTGCAGTTATAATATGTTTAGGATCAGCATATTATGTTTTATATAAAGAAAATATAAAACTCATATTACCTAATATATTATCCATATTAAAATCAATAATAGTTACATTAATTGTATGTGTTATAGTTTGGTATTTTAAAATTTATTATTCATTAGATTATTATCCAATTTATTTAGGAGTTTTTCTATATTCAACATTAATAATAGGGTTATGTTATATTTTTAACAAAACATATAACTTTATTAACGTAATACGCATAAAATAAGATGGTGTTATAATGAGCGCAAAATTAGATGAATTTAAGGAATTCGTTAAGAAACATCCTTTAATTAAATTACAGGTTTTAAATAAAGAAAAGACATGGCAACAATTATATGAAGATTATTGTATATTAGGTGAATCAGCGTTTGAAGAAGAACCATTAGCTGAGAAAAAAGTAGAAACTGAGGTTAAGAAAACCTCACAAACAGAAGATATAATAAAATCACTTATGGGGTATGTTAAAAAGATTGATCCTGAACAAGTAACTAAAACAGTAACAAGTATTCAAAAAGTATTAGAATTATTTGGTGGTATAGGTGGAGCCGCTGCTGGTTCAGCATTAGCTAAAAAATCAACTGGTGATCCATTATTTGATAAAAGATTTGATGATTGGTATTAATGGATTACATGAATTATTTATATAATCATTTAGATTTGTTAATGTACTTGCGATATCATCCTAAATGGTATAAAATACTATATTATGAGCCTAAGTATTTTAAAGATTTTATAAGTGAGGCCCAAACTAATCTAAAGATTAGACCAACAGATAGAATAGAAAATTTGAAAAATAAATTTCAATTTCTATATTCATTAACAAGTCTTATTAAATAGGAGTTCAATATGGATAAAATATATGATATGGCAGAAGATTATGCAAATAAAATAATTGAATCAGAAGACTTTAAAAGATATTTAGAATTAAAAGATGAAATACGTAAAAAATTAAGTGGAAAGATTATTGCATTTAAGACTAAAGAAGCTAAATATATTGAAGCCAAGTCTTATGGTAATTATCATCCTGATCTTAAGAAATATCAAACGGAATTTCAAACAGCTAAAGCTAATTTATATAATGATCCATTAATGGTTGAATATAAAGAATTAGAACATAAAATTCAAGCAAAATTAGATAAAGATTTAAATGATTTAAAGTCTACAATATCTAATAAATTTAAACTAGAAAAAATATTTTAAAAAATGTTAATTGAAAAAGTAAATTCCGCTCCTAATAGTTGAAAAAATAATAAAAGAAGATGAATCAGTAAATTCCGCGTAATTGCAGGATATTTTTAAGATTCATCTTTTAATTTTCTATTTAAATTTTTATTGATACATGTTA
>JBGVFV010000087.1:0-6033 GCA_045121295.1 Candidatus Pelethenecus sp. | reverse complement strand
GTATCCTTATTTAAAGTATTTATAATTGACATTGAATGGTTCACCCACTTTCTCTAATTTAAAAAGAGGGGTGTTACCCCCTCAATGTTATTCTTCTGAAGCACCACTTGCTGGACTATAACCTCCACCCCATTGAGTAGGAATTTCAGTTGAATAGTTTTCAAGTTTCGTACAACCTCTGAAACAATCTTGGAATTTTGACACATCTGTACCAGTAATTAATGGACAGTATGTATTTGTCCAAATTGGCACGATTGTACCAACCATATTTGAACATCCATAGAACATATAATAAACATTTGTAACTGCTTTATTATTTGCTAAGAATCCATCACCTAAAGATGTAATTCCACCACATCCACCAACAAATGCTGATAAATCTTCAATTCCTTTATTATATCTGAACAATTCACCAGGTAGTTCTCCTGTAATTCCACTTTGACCTGCAAACATACTACCGACACTTAATAATTTGCTATTGTTATCAAATAAACCAGGTGGGATTGCTCCTTTTAGTCCATGAGATACACCTGATGGTAATGGTGTTGGATTACCCCATGATTGGAACATATTTGAACATTCTTCTAATAAGAAGTTATTTTCAAATAAATCAGCAGGAATACAATATGGATTATTTGTGTTTGGATTACGGTTACCAATACCATTTGCCTCATCAAACATATTATTCACACGTTTTAATTTTTCACATTTTGATAAGAATCCACTTGGTATATCTCCACGTAATTGATAGCAATGTTTAAAGAACTCTGATAAATCTTCAACCATAGTAAATTTATATAATAATTTTTCAGGTAAGTAACCTGATAATGTACTACATCCACTAAATACACCTTTGGCACTTTGAATTTGGAATTTAGTTTCCCCATCATCTTCCTCTAAACCATAGAATAAGTTTTCAGGAATTGTACCTTGAATACCTGCACAATTTTGGAATAAATAATCTATTACTGCAACGTTTGGATTGTCTGCAAATAAATCATCAGGTAATACACCTGAAATTTTACTACATCCACTAAAGAAACCTGCTACATTCGTTAAACCTGTTAATCCTCTAAAAATGTTAGATGGGAACGTACCGTTGGCTCCTGTATTGGCAAAACAATATGAAGCATTTTGAACTAATGGTGTGTATTGGAAGAAGTAGTTTGGTATTGCTGCTTCAATACCTTTGCATCCATTAAATAAACTTGATACATCTAGTAATTGTGGACAATATTGTAATAGATTTGTAGGGAACTCCGTACCAAACAATCCCGTACATCCACTGAACATACTACTAATTTTTGTTAATGCAGTATAATTTGCTCCGCTTGAATTAGTGAATAATGTTTCAGGTATAGTACCTACCAATCCGATACATCCACTAAACATACTTGAACAATCTTTTAGATTTAAGTTATGAGCAAATAAATCACTAGGTATTTTACCATATAATTTTTGACAATTTCCAAATACTGTCCATGCGTTTTGAAGATTTGTTAAATCTTTAAACAATCCCTCTGATAAAGCACCTTCCATATTTGTACAACCTTCAAACATATTGTTAATAGAATCAAGTTTTGTCAAGTTATGGAATAATGTGCTAGGAACTCCACCAGTTAAACCAGTTTGACTAGTAAAAGCATATTCTGTTGTATATAAACTATTTTTCATTGGTTGTAATAAATTAGCAGGAATATTACCTGTTAATTTACATCCACTAAAGAAATAAGACATACCAGTTAATGATTGAGCATTTGCAAAGAAATCATCTGGTAATTGACCAGTAATTCCACTACATCCACTAAAGAAACGCCAATGCACCCCACTATTTAAACCTGTATTTTTAACTGAATCCATAATCATTTTAGCTTGTGCCATAGTAATTTTACTACATCCAGCAAATGCTTCTGATGAACTTGTACTTGCACTTAAATCAATTTCACTAGGAATACCAGTTAATTTACCGCAAGAGTAGAATGTTTGATATAGATTACCAGTAAGTTTTAATTTACCACCTTGTTTACACTCAATAGTATGTAAATTTTTACAGTTAGTAAATGTATGGTCACCACTACCAGTATAGTCTAAGTTTTTAATATGTTCAATTAAGTTATTATTTGTAAATTTAATTGATGTTAAATTAAATTGTGCTAAATCTAAATAGTTAGGGAATCCAACATTTTGTCCAAATCTAGCAGATTTAATAGAAGAGTTTGAAATGTCTAAAGTTTTAAGTTTTGTAGCACCCTCTGCAAATGTAATATTAGCTAAATTGGTTGTACCTGATAAGTATAGATGTTCGATATTAGGACAAGTTGATAAATTCAACGTATTATAATTTGGTGATTTGAAACCTTCCATATTTAAGACACGCAAAGTCTGACAAGCATTTAATGAAAGATTATTCAAGTTAGATGTACCACTAATATTGATTTCATCAATTCTTGGACATAAAGTAATATCTAATTTACTGATTGTAGTATTTGCTAAGTTTAATTTTAATAAACGTGCGCAGTTACTTGCAGTTACAGAACCTAAGTGTAAACAATTAGTCATTTTAATTTCTTCAATATATGGTTGACCAACCATTTTAATATCATCAATGTTTGTAGTTGAAGCATCAAAATATTCTAGTGAACCAGTGTTTTCAGGTAATTGTAAACCTGTTAATCCTGTATTACTAATGTCACAATAACGTAAGTTGACACAGTTTTTCAAGTTTAGACCACCAGCAAATGAGTCTGATGCACTATCCCAACCTAATTTAGTACAATCTTTAACATTTAAAGTTTGTAAGTTAGTGTTATTTAATACGTCTAATACAACTAAGTTTTTAGTACCATGTACATCTAAAGATGTTAAACGTTTTGCTTGTTGTATCATAATTTCCGATGGTTTTAAATCAACTAAACCATCAATGCTTTTAATATGAGCAACGCAATAAATTGTAATGTTGTTGTTTACAGGGTTGGTTACAATTCCGCCTGGTAGGTCAGGACATTCAGAACTTCTAAATACTGTTGGTGTATTTGCAGCTAAACGTTTGATAACAGGATTTGTACCATCCATGAATTTTACACGTACCCATTGAGGATGATAAGTTTCAATAGTAACTGTTAATTCATTAACAACATTTGAACGAACTACTGCTGTTGTTTGTGCTTCTTCCCCAACTTGGAAGCGTGTATCTAAGTAACTTAAACGTTCAAATAACCAACGTCTAGTATATTCTTCACGAGTACCACGACAGAAGTCACGTTTTTGTAATTTATCATTATTTTCTTGATATTTGAATTTCATATCTTCGTTATAGAATTTTTGCCCTACTTTTGCAATTACATCATCATAGATGTATTCCATCATTTTATCAACAGTAAACCAACCTTCACGTCTTAATTTTGAATAACGGTCTGCAATTTCAGTTGCAAATAATTCTGTAAATTTTTCCCATAAGTTTGAATGATAACCGTCATAGTTACCAATTTCTATACCATTCCAAATAGTGTCACAACCTGGTGTTTCAACTAATTGACCTTGGTTGTTCATACCTAGTGCTGTCCTTCTGTTACTTTCCCCTCGGATTAAAGGGTACTGACTATCATAAGATAGCGGAGAGGGTTCTTCTTTAAGTGGTCTTGACATACCTCTGACCCTCTCTCTCATATTTCATTTTTAAGTTATAGTATGAGAGCAGACTATCGCATCACCCTCAGCATTATCTGTTAGGGGTCTTTTCGTTTAGTCGTTCACAGTGAGTAATAATTCTTGTATTTTATTTTCAATAATTGACTTTATATTTTGTTTTTCCCAATAGGGGATTCTTAATAAATTAATATTATTCTCTTGACAGTATTTGTTTTTGCGTTTATCTCTTTCTTGTATGTTTTTTAAATTGTTTTCTGCCCATTCTTTGCCCTTACCAGCAAAATCTATTGGAATGTAATGTGGTTCTCCATCATATTCTATTGCTAAATTAAGTTGTGGTACAAATAAATCAAATTTACAAGAAGTTGTTTTTTCTTTGTCCATATACACAAATTTCTCTTTTATTGCTTCATAACCTAATTGTGTTACAACTTCGTATAATATTTGTCCATAATGTGACCGTATACAACCACAACCAAATACTCTTCCACTTGTTAAATCTCCTGTTGTATAATAAATTATACCTCCACATTCACATTGACATTTCCATGTTCTTTTACCAAACTTATTAATTTCACCTTTTTCTATTACTGTCAATCGGTGGAATTTTTGTCCTATTAAATCAACTTCATTTCTTTCCTCTAGTTTTTGAAGTCTACTACAACCACAATCGTTTGTTAAACCACGTACAAGGTTGTAACCATCAACCTCTCTAATAGTTCCACACTCACATTGACATAAATATGTTTTATCGGTAATAAGTTTTAAAACTGTCCATTTGCCAAATGTTTTTCCAACAATATTATTCCAATCATATTTTAATCTAAAACAACCACAAGAAACAGTGTGTCCTTGTTCTAATTTTTGTGTGGTAACTACTGTTCTCTCACCACACTCACAAATACAATCCCAATATATCCATGATTTTGTAATCTCGCCACGTTTACGTCTATCTTTTGACTCTTGTGTTTTTTCTTCATTTAATTTTAACACTGTCAATAAACCAAACTTTTGTCCTGTCAAGTCTTTCTTTTTACTCACACTAACACCTCCTCTATTTTTATTATATCATTTATATATTACTATTGTCAATTATTATTTTATACTTTTTATTACTCTTCTGCCTTGTTGTCCTCTTCAGGAGTTTCAAGTCAATTAGAAAAGATTTATTTTTCTTATATTTCTATAAGAGGCGACCATCATTTTAAAAAATCGCCATCATACATTAATGGGTACCAAATACGTGTACGGTTACCTTCTCCATCATCTGATGTACCATAAGAGGCAATAACCATATTTTTCATAATACTATCCACCATACCAAATGCCAATGCAAGTAAATGATAGTCAATCATATTATTTAATGACCAGTGTTTAGAGAAGTTACCTTTAAACTCAGTACCATCAGAAGAACCTGTCCATAATACTAATTGAACTAAATCTTCGTGTAACCCTGATGCCATGTTTAGTGGTCCACTTTCACTAGCAGTTAATTGTTCAGTAACTAACCCTTTATCTGAATAGTGATAACGATATTTAAATCCTGTTGAGATACGTGTACGAATATCATCAGCAGAACCAGTTACATCAAATTGGTCAGAGTTGTTTGCAATTTCATATGCAACGTCTTGTCGTGTATCAGAGAACCCGTACACGTCATGACCGTATCGGTCAATATTAAATGTATAAATACCTGCAAACATACCGTTTACACGTAAACGTATAGGGAATCCATCAATAGATGCACGATAATCTTCATCAATGGCTTGTGTTGGTAATGGATTATATGCTTTAACTAAGTCATTATAAAAACGTGCTATACCAACGTTATTTGCTTGTGAACTATCCATGTAGTTCGCTTTAAGAGTATAACGACTCATTGGCTTCCAATTTTCTCTTGGTGCAAATGGGAAGTTAGTACCCCCTTGCATTAATTGGATAGTGTAGTTTTTAACAGGATAGTTGGCAGAAGAAGTACCTTGAATAGATACAGGACAAGCACCTGCGTCACCAGTACCACCTTGACTATCTGTTAAGTCGAATCCTAGACCTGTTGTTGGGTCATTATATTTAATACCACAGTTGTAAGATTCTCCTACTGCCATTTTAAAGAAGTTTGGATGGAAAATGTCTAATACGGGCATAGTATCAGTACCATAGTTTACGTTCCATACGTAAATTTGGTCTTCAATCTCTAAGTCTGAAATGTAATTATCTAACACTTCGTCATGCATAGTAATAGAATCTTCTGCTAATTGTCTATTATAAGCACGAACTGATTTAATTTTACAGTTAGCAAAGTTACCAATTTTTCCATTTTCTAATAACCCTGCCCCTAAATAAATTTTTCCATCATATTTAAAAATATTTGTAATACATGGTTCA
>JBGVFV010000086.1:0-53334 GCA_045121295.1 Candidatus Pelethenecus sp. | reverse complement strand
GACGGGAAACTCCGAGTATGTCTGCAAGTTGTTCCTGCGTGTAGTTGTATTCTTTTCTTAATTTTGATAGTTTTTCGCCAAGTGTCATAATCATTCCTCCTTATATTTTCTAACGCTGCGATGCTTTAATTATAGAACACTCAGCATAATTATACTACCAATTCGGTGTTTCTAAATGTAAACTTCAGGTTGCATTGTTAAAATTGCAAAGATATATGCAACTCTCCGTCAAATTCTAATTTAGTGAATTCTTAACTTCTTCAATATTATAATTTGAATCTAGTTTTAAATCACATTCTATATTATCATATATACCATGTTTAGCTTCTAACATCTTTTCAAGAGGTAATGGTAAATTGCCTTTCATACGTTCTTTAAATCTATCTTTAATTACTTCTAATTCAGCAGTAAGAACTATTTTAAAAGCCCCTTCTGGTAGTAAGTTTAAATGTTCTTTCTCAGTAATAAGGTAAATGATATTATCTCCTGTCACTGCTTCTTTTAACATTGTTTTAAATTTTACTAATGCCATAGATGGATTCTTTTCCAATCTTAAATAGTCTTTACCAGAATATATCTTAGCATTCAATTTTTCATTTATTTTATTTGCTAGTGTAGATTTACCTACACAATTTTCTCCTATTATTGCTATTAACACTTTTGATTCCTCTTTCTACTTTTTATACCAAGATGGAATGTATGTCTTCATATCATCGTACCATTTTAATATATCATTTGCTTGATTAACCATTGTTTTAATTTCCACATCTCCAAAAGGAATTGCCCACGGTAATGAAGATAACGTGTTTGAACTAATATATAAAGCAAGTAACTTCCAAAATTCATCTGGTACTTCATAATTAAAATATCCATCTATCATTCCTTTAGCAAACATTGGTGAAACCTGTGCACACCAAACTATACGATTGAATTCTTCCCATGGATCACCAAAATCATCTCTATTAAAATCAATAATTACAAGTTCTTTTTTTGTGTTTATCATCATATTACCAATATGATAATCTCCATGTTGATATGTATTAGGACGATTTTTTAATAAATAACGATTGTCCTTAATATAATCTAAAAAGGCACTACCCTTTTCATACTTTATAGGGCATTCTTCATACATTTTAATTTTTCTATCTATTTTATTACTAAATCTAACTTCCCAAGTAGGTGTATCGATTGGAGCTTCAATACTATGAATCTTTTTTAGTTCATTACCTGCTGTAATACCATATAGATATTGTTCATTCAAAGTTAAAGTAGGTATATAATCTTCCGCATCAACACCATCTATCCACGATTGTATAGAATAAACACCTTCTTCGCATGTCCCAAACTCTATTGGTTTACACATGTTAACACCTAAATCTGAAACTTTTTTCATATAATTAAATTCATTTAATTTTTTTTGATATTGTTCCATTGATGAAATTCTTAATAAATATCTATTATTACTATCGTCAGTTATACAATACTTTAAATCTGATGACCATCCTTTATCAACTTTTTCCTTAGTTATAATATTCATTAGATTTCACCACCTTAACTTATATTTTAAAACTTAATTATTAATTATTTCATACATTTTATTTGCAACAAAATCTTTATACTTTGATCCACCCAATTCATAAAACCATGAATAAATTAAAACCATATAATATTTTATATACTCAAGATTACATTGTCCTATACTTTGATATCCCAAAATAAAAGCATCAATTTCTTGTTGTTCTTTTAAAAATTCTTGACTTGGTCTAACTATTATAGCCCATGCAATATCAAACTCTTTATTACCATAACCTGATAATTCAAAATCTAATATTCCTGATATTTTTTTATCATCCCACAATACATTTGCATAGTGAAAATCTCCATGCACAAAACAGTAGTTAATTTCTTTAGGTTTAGATGATAATAAATATTCATAAACTTCCATATTAATATCTTCCTTTTCGAAATATTCCTTTGGAGGAATGTGGAAGAATTTTCTATCTTTTACATTATTAAATTCTCCATTAATTAAATGTATTTTAGCTAATGATTCACCATAAGTTTTTAAATAATTTAATAATTCAAGTTTAGGAATTTGCTTAGAAATAACCGACAATCTTTCACCAACTAATGCAATGGATACTCTGTATGTCATTTCATCATCATAATCTATTATGATAGGTGTATTTTCTAAGTTTATTTTATTCAAAGTTTCAATCTCATTTTGTACATCTGCACCTTTTTGTCTATTAACCTTAATAAAAACAAAGACTTCTTTTCCTTTATATAGACCTTTTGCATAAAAAACATCATTACCAGCATGTGGATATCCAAAAACTTCTAACAATTTAAAATTATTGAATTTTAATTTATATGGATCTATTGTTTCTCTCCATTTTTGCGGAAAATTCATATGGAACACCAACCTTAATCATTTATCTATTTGTATTAGAATCCTTTTTCCATTTTAACCAATCTTTATCTAACACTGTTATATGAGGCTTTTCAATAATCTCATCACATGGAAAATGTGAACAATGACCACAAAATTTTATATTTTTAGATAATACACAATCTCTTGTATAACAATCTCCTGGTTTATGCTCTAGTAAACAACCTTTACAATTTTTTGAAATAAATGTAGGACATGCTTCACAACAAAATCCACATTTGCCTATTAATTCTTCTTTCATTTACAACACTTCACTTTTATTTATTTTCTACTCGCCATTTACCATCTTCTAACCAATGGTAATTTTCTGATAGGTTATCATTTTCAAACACTTCAAGCATTTCCATAAAACCATCAGCAACAACATAATTATTTATGTCTTTTCGATAAATCCAAAATACTTTACCTTCGTTAGATGATTTTAATTCACCTTCGAATGTATTTGTTTTATAAAAGATAACTATATATCTATAAGAACCATCTTTTTGAGTCCATTGTTTCATACCACATATTTGAAGATTTGATATTTTTAATCCTGTTTCTTCATATACTTCTCTTATTGTAGATTCAACAAAAGATTCCTTAGGTTCTATATAACCACCTGGAAATGTAATTCCAGGCCAGTTAGGGTTTAATCTATCTTGAACTAAGATTTTATCTCCTTCATATATCATACACATATTTGTTAAGACAACATTTTCAACCTTTGCCATTTTAACTACCTCTTTTATATATTAATCTCGATTATATATTAATGTTTCAGGATGAGAAAATACTAATTTAATATTCTTATTTGGATTAATAAGTAAATTTAAAATTCCTTGTTCTTTTGTTCCTAATCTAGTTTCCATTATTAATTTTCTATATGGTTTAAATCCACACTTTTCCTGAACCTTTTTAGATTGATTATTAAATTCATAATAACCACAAGTTAAAAAATCTAGGTTTATAACATTAAATAAATAATCAATTACCGCCTTAACTGCTTCAGGCATTAAGCCTTTACCCCAGTAATCTTTAGAAAGAACATACCCTATTTCTCTTCCTTGATAATCAAAGAATTCAGATAAAATATGTTCTAATCCGTATTCTTCAACACCTAAAGAACCAATTACTTTATTGTTTTCTTTTAACACAATAGCAAATGTTTTGTCTTCATTTATAAATAAATCTAATATACTTTGAGACATTTCTATGTTTTCATGATGTTTCCAACCAGCCATTTCACCAACACCTTCAACACTTGCATATTCATAAAAATCATCTAAGTCAGTTTGTTTAAATGGACGAAGTATTAATCTTTCAGTTTCAATTATTAAACCATTTAATTTAAAATTAGCATTCATCGGTAACACCTCCTAAATTTTAATAATTAATATATCTTCTTTATCATATATTGTCTTGTCATATATTCTACCATCTTTAAAAAAGAAAGATCCACCATATGATTTTGGTTCATCACTCGATGAATTAATCATTAATGTATTATTGCAAGCTAGTAAAGCTTGATCAGCATATTCTTGTTCATATTCTTTCCATTCATCTAAAGTAAAATTTACATATACTGGCCATAATAACAAATCATTTGATTTAAACTTTTCTGGATATTCCCACATATCACCACATAACGCTAAAACAATATTATGTCCTTTATAATTAAAATTAACTACTTCATTACCCTCTTTATAGTGGTAATCTGTTAAAGATAATTCTTTCCAACCCAATGATATTCTACGGTAATTATATGTTAATTTACCATTTATAATAATGGCATAAGATGAATATAAACTATCATCTTCTTTTTCTAAATAACCAAAAGCCAAATCTATTTTATTATTAAATGATAATTGTTCTAATTTTTTCATAATACTTGAATCTTTAGTAATAGCTATTGCTTTATCATATTCATAATTCCAATTAAAAGCATCAAACCCTTGTAAGAATGCTTCACCAAAGCATAACATATCTATATTTTTAGATTGTTTAATAGCTTTTTCTATTTGATTAATATTAAATTTTATATCATTATTGATAAATTTATATGCTGATAATCCTAATCTCATAGTTTCCACCCATATTCACAGTATTTAATATTGTTTTTGTAATTATGAATTGCTTCTATTCTATCATTTATTAAATTATCAGGTAATTCATTAATGTTAAACCATTTAATCTCTTCATTTTTATATGGTTCATTTATTATAGGTTCACCATTCCATTTAGTTGTTTTAAAGTATACATTAACATAAATCCCTTTACCAAGATTTTTATGAATTAGACAAATAAACTCTAAATCTTTTGGGTTAATATCAATATTTAATTCTTCTTTAGCTTCACGGCACATTGCAGCTTTCATTGATTCATTATCTTCAACGTGTCCTGATGCTGAAAGATCATAAAATCCATCTGCAAAACCTGTATTTTGTCTTTTTTGCAATAAAATCTCTTCACCTGTTTCAGTTTTTCTCGTAAGAATTAACATTACCGCACAAGGTGTTTTAAATCTTTCACTCATTTCATTCACCAACATATTCATTAATTAATTTCTTAATATTGTTAAATTTTTCTTCATCATATACATAATTATGTCTTTCTTTAACAAAGTTTTTACTTCCACGTTTTTCATAACTATATCTAGGAATTAGTTGTATATGATAATGATTATTAGGTCCATCACACATAGTACACATATATACTCGTTCACACTTATATATTTCTTTAATAATTATCATAAATTGTTTTGCAAATCTAATAATCTTTTCATTTATATAATCGGGAGCCTCGCTTAGATCATGATAATGATCAATAGTAGATATACACATGTGTCCATCAGCTCTAGGATTACCTACAAAGAAACATTCTATATCTTTATCTTCATATAGTAACTTATCGCTATTATCACCATATAAAGCACCATTATGTTTTCTATTAAAACAAGTAGGACATATTCCTAAATCAACCAGTTCACCAGCAGATAGTTTTAAAAGTTCCTTTTCATCCATATGTGGCACCTCCAATAAAAAATTTTTATTGATATAATTATATATCAAAATTTAAAAAAAGTATATATTCATTAATTGTAAGTATATTAATAGCATGCTTCGCATCTTCTTTGAGACCCGAAAGAAGCAACGTGTGCAGCAATCAAAAAAATGCAACATCATATATTACATTTTTTTGATTACTATAAAGGTAGGGTTTTAGCTTCACTGCAGCTTAAATAAAAAAAATAGAGCATAATCACTCTATTTCATCATTCAAATATATCTGTAATAAGAAATTTATATTTACCATCATTTTTTTTAATAACTACTACTTTTTTTATACAAAACTTAATAAGTTCATGTGTTGGTAATTTTAGTGTTTCGTCATTAACCATTTCAACAAATGCATCTACTGATTTACCAATTTCTTTTTGACATTTTATTAAATCCATTAACTCTTTTATTTGTTTCTTTATTTCAACAAGTTCGGCATTTAATTTTACTTTTTTCTTTTCATATGAAGTTTCTGATAATTCACCTAACACATAATCTTCAAATATTGTTTCAAAGCTTTCGTTAATTTTAGATTCCTTATGTTTTAATAAAGCTAATATTTTATTTGAATTAGGGTTAACATTTTTATTAATTACTTTATTTTTAAATTCATCCTTATCCTTTAATACTTCTTTAATCATTTTATAACAATGTCTTTTTAATACTTCATGTGTTTCAGTAACACTTATATTAAGTTTATCAACACGATTGTAGTAATAACCATTCAAAGGATTTGATTCTTTATATTTAGTTAAATATAAATGTCTTCCGCCTTGAGTATAAAGGATTTCTAATATTAAATTACTTTTATCTGTAGGCTTTCTATCTTTATTTCTTGCAAGTCTAACTTGTACTTGTTCGAATATTTCTCTAGATATGATAGGTTCATGTGTATCTTCGATTACTACTGGGTTAGGATTTCTTACATTACTTCTTTTACCTACTTTGATTCTTAGTAAATTTTCAGTGTCACCACAATAAATTCTTAATTTCAAGAGTTCTCTTAATGTATTATTCTTCCATTCATTAAATTCTAATCTATTAATGAATTTACCACCAGAACGTTTACTGTAATGAAGGGCTGGAGTATCTACACCTTCTTCATTTAATCTTCTACAAATATCTGATGGTCTATCACCTCTAACATATTCTTCAAATATTCTTCTAACAATTGGTGCTACTTCTTCATCTATAACTAATTTACCATCTACTTTTTTATAACCATATCTTCCGAACTTAGCTATTGTTTGCTTTTTAGCTTTATGGCGATAGGCATCCATTACTCTTTTGCCTGATTGCTTAGCATATAAACCATTTAGAAAATTTTTAATTACTAGTGATTCATCCTCAGTATTTATAGCACTGTCATAATTATCAGATGTACTTATAAATCTAATATTCATTTCATTAAAATATTCATCTAAGTATTTAGAACATTCTATAAAGTTACGACCAAATCTTGATAGATCTTTTACTAATACTACATTAGCTTGTCCATCTTCAAGCATTTCAATCATTTTTTCAAAACCTGGTCGTCTAAAGTTTGTACCACTATAACCATCATCACTTATAATATCAATAATTCTAAATTCATTTTGTATAGCATATTCAGTTAATAAATCTATTTGATTAGTAATTGAACATGACATATCATCTATACCATCTTCACTTGAAAGTCTAGTATAGATAATAACATCACGATTGTTTTTTAATAAAACCATTTTTAAACACCTCT
Source organism: Candidatus Pelethenecus sp. (assembly GCA_045121295.1). Taxonomy (GTDB): domain Bacteria; phylum Bacillota_I; class Bacilli_A; order Acholeplasmatales; family Anaeroplasmataceae; genus Pelethenecus. Next base: position 46,109 of record JBGVFV010000086.1, on the reverse strand, counting down.
ACTAAGGGTCCTAAATCACCATAATTAAATTTTACTTTTCCTTTTTGTCCTTTTCTTTTATATATAGATATTGATTTGAATACACTTAATAATTTAGCTTTACTTTTACCATTTAGTAATTCTTTTATGCTATATATGAATGATTTAGCCAACTCAAGTTTGTCTATTTCTTCTGGGACATCTACATTATTCAATGCATCTAATTTCTTTTGATTTTCTTCGAATTCAGTTTTGTATTTTGATAACATTCTGTCATATGCAGCTTTAGGTATACTATTATCAAAACTTTCTTCAAATAACTTTTGAATTAACTTTTCTAGTTTTAAGTTTCTAGTCTTTAATTCAGCAATTTCTTTTGAGTTATCAACTACATTTTCATCAACAATATGTTTATCAAAATACTCACTAACATACTTTAAGAATACTTCTTCATTTTCTACAATTAGTGATAATGTCTTTATTTCTTTATCTACTAATTCTTCTAAATCTTCAAGTCTTATAAATGTATGTTCCTTACATAAAGGATTTCTACATCCCAAACCATAATAAGCTTGTTTCTTTTTATTTTTTAGTGTTCTAAATCCTAAATTTTCACCACATGTATAACATTTAATAATTCCTTTATAAATATTATCATTGGCTTTAGATACATCTCTTACTCTTAGATTTCTAATCTCTATAACTTTCTTTTGAATTTCATCAGAAACTATCCCTTCATACTTATGAGGAAAGTATTGTTGTTCTTCACGAGCTCTTCTTATATCTTTTTTAATTTTAAAGGATTTGACATAGGATTTAGCTAAATACAAATCACCATTATATTCATTTGATCCTATTATGTTTTCTACCATTGATTCAGTCCAGTTATATTTTTCCTCATCAGTATACAATGCATATTTATGTGCATAGTAATCATATTTTAAATAGTAATGATAACCTGGAACTACGAATTTTCTATCTTTTAATGTTTGACATAAATCTTTTCTTGTAGCACCATTAACATACATTTCAAGTACTAGTTTAACTACTGGTGCAGTATCAGGATCAGGGATTCTATTTCTTGCTTCATCATACATATACCCGTAAAGTGGTAATTTACCAGTTGGTATTACTCCACGTTCTTGATGAAGTTTGTGGGTAACTCTAATTTTCTTAGAAATATCTTTTGTATACCATTCATTTATAATATTTTTAAATGGTGCAAATTCATTATCTCCTTTTTCACTGTCGAAGTTATCATTAATTGCGATTACTCTAATATTTCGTTCTGGAAAGTATTCTTCAGTATACATACCTGTTTGAATATAATTTCTACCAAAACGAGATAGGTCTTTTACTAAAATAATATTAAATTTTTTATCATCTGCATCCTTTAACATAGCTTGAAAGCCAGGACGTTCGAATGTGGTTCCACTATAACCGTCATCTACATAAGTTTTGTAGATAGTGAAGTTATTCTTTTCAGCATATTCAGTTAATATTGACTTTTGTGTACTTATAGAACCTGATTCACCTGTTTTTTCATCTTCACGTGAAAGTCTACAGTAGATTGCAGCTACATTAAACATCACTATCTACTCCTTAAAATCTAATTCCATTTCTAATATGAATAATTGCATCAAGGTATCAAAAAAGCATCCTTCTCCTTTTTCTATTACTCTTTCTACTTCATATTCATTTCCATTTACAATATAGATATCATTCTCGTTCACGTTCTCACCTATTGAATTATATGAACGAGATTTATTTTTATTTATACTTTTGCTCATAACACCAACTTTCTACCTTACGTAAAAAGTATAGAAAATCGGTATAACTAGACAGCAAACAAAAACCTTATTTTAGTAACTTTTAACTTCTACTTAAAGTATTTATTAATATATGAATCTAATATCATATCGTATTCTAAACTTGCATGATGTGTTTCTATATCAAGAAACTTTTTTAAAGCAAATTTTTGAAATGCAAAAGCATCAACCTCGATTGTCATAAGTCCATATAAAGTCATAGAAAGTACATCATCTGGATCAGTTACTTGAACTGGATTTAAGAAGTCTTCTTTCCAATTGTTCACAAGTTTTGTATCAATTCCTTTTCTTATACATTGAAGTTGATAATAATGACGATATTCATGAGATATTGCTTTAAGTGCCTCTACATAATCTCTTACACATGTTTTAGATAATGCTATATATTCTTCTTTTATATATAGTCTTGAATCTTCCATCATGTCTTCTACAACTACTGGAATAGGATCAACATTAAGGTAATTTGCTAATATCATTTCATATTCGAATAATTTACCTAAGGCTTCTTCCTCGTCCCATTTTTCTTGTCCAAAATAAGAAATAAAAGATTCTTTTAGTTCTTCTTCGGACATTTCTAATATTTTTGTATTTATTTCTTTCATATTAACCTCCTAAAACTCAATAATTGAGATTTACACATTTATTATAACTCAAAATTTTAGTTTGTCAATGCTTTTTAACTCAAAATATGAGTTTTTTATTGTTTTTTATCTTAAAAAATTATATAATTGTATCGCTGAGGTGGTTAACATGGCAGAAAGTTATAAAGCATTTGTAGATAATTTAAGAAGAATAACAAAAGAAAAAAAAATCAGCCAAGTTGAACTTGCTGATTTAATAGGTATATCTAAAAGTACACTAGGTCATTACTTTACTGGTAATACTTCTCCTAGTTTAGAAATATTAGTTAAAATTGCTGATGCTTTAAATGTGTCTTGTGATGAATTACTTGGAAGAAATGATGTTGATGCAGTCATTAGACAAGCTATTCAAAATGAAGACATTAAGCATATAGTGTTAGAATTAGATAAAGATCAAAAGTTATTAGAAAAATTTAAGAAAATGTTTAGCTAAGAAGGTTAATTATTTAGCCTTCTTTTTATTTTCAATTTTCAATATATCAGATATTTCTAATCCTTTTTTTAATTCCATTAACAACTTTTGAATTTCTCCAATTGGCCATTCATAAGGAGCCATATGTTTTTTATAAGATTCAAGATAATCTTTATCATCTATAATTTCAGTTATTAAAGTAACCACATTATGAAAGAATGGTTCTAATCTTTCATCAGTAATTTCAGTATCCATACAAAAAGCAGGTCCATCAAAACCTAGTACAGTACCTCTTAAGTACATCGCTTCATTAATTAAAGTTTCCGTTTGTTTAATAGCTTGTTTAATTGTCATATCCATCACCTTTATTTACCTTTCAAAATGATAATTTCCATTTTTATTTTTTACTAATTTACAATTAAGAACTTCTTCTATATTGTTTCTTATATCCATAAATACATATCTTGTTACTGTTTGTCCAAAGATATTTTCTAGAACTTTAGCATCCACTTTAATATTGTGAAGTAGTAACAAGAATACTATTTCTAATGAACAAAATGCTCTATCTTCATACGATAAATGAGTAAAACTAAATGATAATTTTTTATCATAAAATAAAAAGTCATAATCATAAGTTTTTTCAACATATGTAGTATATCTATTATCTTCAATTAATTTTTCATTATTAATAACATTTACTACGAAGTTTACTTTAAGCATTTCTAATTTTTTTATTAAATTTTTTACAATTAAATTATATTTAAAATCGCCATCATAGTGATTCTTATAATTACGTTTATTGATTCTATCACTAAAATCAAAATCAGCTTGTAAGATTTTTGCATCATCTAAGGCATCACACAACATATCTAATTCATAAACTTTTTGTTTTCCTGATAGTTCGTATGCCATTAGTCTGGTATCTCCTCAAATGATACTTCTTTCAATAATTCAGATTTCTTAAATGATGCTTTTTTAAATTCATGCTCGATATCTAGCATTTTTATTAATGAATCAATATCTAATCTTATACCTGACTGTGTAATCAATTCTTTTTCCTGCTGCTTAGCAACTTTAGTAAATTCTTCTATTGTAATACCTTGAGATTCACAAAAACTTTTTAAATCTACTCCGATGTAATGTATTGCAACATCTACAGCATACATTTTTAATGTAGTGATATCTTTTTTTGAAACATCATAGTCATTATATAATACATATTCAAATAATGATGTTTGGAAAAATCTCATTACATTAATAATATCTTTACAAGCTCTAAAATCTGCTTTCTTTAAACCAAATTGTATTGGAAATTTATTCTTTAATGTACCAAGATAACGAGTTAAATAAGGATTATCTTTAGCATTAGGAGCCTTACAATAATCTCTTACAATTGATCTCATTGATAATCCATTAGTACCTAAATCAAAATAATACGCTTTAACTTTTCCTTTTTCTTTAACACGGACAAACATTATTTTGAATGTATAGATAACTTGGATGTCTTTTGCCATTGGATTAAAGTAATCTAAAAAGAATGGAGAATACTTTGAAACAGTATATCTTACATCAGAACCTTTTGAAATCGGAATAAAATAGAATAATTCTGGGTTATTTTTAATATGGTCTCTTAATTCTATTTTTTCAAACTTTCCATATTGTAATAAAACTGCAGCTTCATCTGCTGATTTAGCTTGTTTTTTACCTACTAAATAATGTCTTACACTACCTCTAGGTGTAATAAATACTTTCTTTTTATAGGAATTGACTATTTCATCGTCAATAGTTCCAATCATTTGTTCTCTACCAGTATTAAACAATATATTAATTAAATTTTCTAATTTTATATCAACTTTTGGAAAGAAATCTAACATTTCTAATGATAATTCCATTATTTACCACTTCCTTGTTTTACATATTATACTATTTTTTTCATTTTTAATAAAGAGAATAAGGCACTTTTACATGCCTTAATTATAGAAATATTTAGTTTTGATAGCCTCACCATAAATTCCAGTTTCCATTAAAAATGACGATGACTGATATTTCTTCTTCACACCATGATGGTAATGATTAATTGCAGATGTTATATATAGTACTTCACGTGCTCTTGTTATACCTACATACAATGTTCTACGTTCTTCATCTCTTGCATCTTTTGTAATGTTTGCTGGAGGTATTATTCCTTCATTACAACCTATTATAACTACACATTTGAATTCGAGCCCTTTACTTTTATGTATAGTTAACAATGATACTTTTTCATTTTTATTATTATCACTATTATTTGTAAATGATAAATCATTAAATAATTTTAATAATTCAAATTTTGGTGTTTCAACTATATATCCTTTTAATACCATAATACGATCATACTTACTTTTTCGATTATCAGTGTTATTTATATATTCTTTAAGATTAAATTCTTCTACTAATTGCATGAAGAATTCTTCATTTGATGATGTATCAAATACATTATATAAATTTGTTAATCTAATTCCTAATTCATGAATTGGTTCAATTGAACTTTCTACCATTTCTTTAAATAATGGTTTCGATATATTATATGTTTTCATAAATTGTTCTTTAACATAGGAATCCATACCATTTATTTTATTGATACATACAGTATTAAATGATATTAAATCCTTTGGATTTAGAATTAATCTATAAATAGAAATAATATAAGCTATTTCTTCATTATCTAAGAAGTTTAAACTTCCAAACACTTGATATGGTACTTTAAGATAAGCTAATTCCTTTTCAATTAAGTATGACTGATTATTATTTCTATATAACACTGCAACTTCTGATGGTGGATATCCTTTTTCAATTAATTTCTTGACTAGCGCAGCAACCATTTTAGCTTCCTCAAAAACATTATCAAATTCTTTAAATCTTGTTTTAGCTACAGTTTCAATTGTAGAGAATAACTCTTTTTCAATTCTATTAGTGTTATTTTCTATTAAGTTATTAGCTAACTCTAGGATATTTTTAGCACATCGATAATTTTGATTTAGGATAATTACTTCATCAGCAGAATTTTTAAAGGATTCTATAATATTAGAGTTAGAATTTCTAAAACTGTAGATTTGCTGATCATTGTCTCCTACCATGAATATGCGATTATTAATGGATGCTAGTTCTTGGATTAAGTCATATTGAATTTGATTTGTATCCTGACATTCATCTACTAATACGTATTCACAGGATTCTTTAATAGCTAATGCGTATCCATCATCAGTTTGTAGGAATTTTAAAAATAAAGGTATCATGTCATCAAAGTCTATTGCATTATATTTAACTAATAGTTCTTGATATCTATGATATACCTTATTAGCTATAATTGCTTCTTCAGTTGTTAGATTATTAATGGGAGAATTATTTTTAATTTTAGATATATAATCAAAGAAATTAATATTACATAGTTTAAGATCAAATTCAGATAATGCTTCTTTAATTAATGAACTTCGTTGTTCAACTGTTAAAACATTAGGGAAGTCTTTATATCCAAACAAATGTCCATACATTAAGAAGTCTGAGAAACAATAACTATGAAATGTTGAGATATGTACATTTGTATCTCTTCTTAATAGCTGTCTTAATCTTGATTTCATTTCTTGAGCTGCTTTATTAGTAAATGTGAATGCTACAATACAGTTTTCATCTACACCTGAATCTATTAAATATTTGATTCTTGATGTTAATGTTTTTGTTTTGCCACTTCCTGCACCTGCAAGTACTAGTATTTTATCACTTGTTGATGTTACTGCTTTTAACTGTCTTTCATTTAGTTCTTTTAGGTAGTCCTGCATACATTATTTACATATTCACAAACTATTTCAATTATTGGTTTATGAATAATCTCCTTTGTATTTTCATAAATAAAACCTAATAAATCATCCATAACTATTTCTTTTGATAAGAATTTATTAAGTTCTTCAGGGTTATCTTTAACATATAAATAAACTAAGAGTGGTAATTGTTTAAATACATTATTATTGTATTTATATTCAATCCACATTTTAATATCTTGTTTTCTATACATTAGAATGGTAATTCCCTATCTGAGATTATTTCAAAGAATTCAGTACGAAGTTCATCTACTTCAACATCAGTTAATGCAGGTAAATTAACTTGATCTAGATATAGATTTAAGCGATGAAACCTTCCTTTATCATGAATTGTATTTCGATACAATAATTTATACATTTCAATTTCAAAGGTTTCTATATCTCTATTTACTAACAAGTAATGAAACAATAAGTAATCCGCAGTTGATTTTTCATGTCTTTTCATGAAGGATTCATAGCTTAATTCTTTTTTTGTACTTGGTGGCATTGTTATCTTTTTAGCATTTTCAAGAAATTCTAACCATTTTTCATCAGTAGCAACTTTCTTTTGATCTGCAGCAGAATAATGATTATCTTTTTTTATATCTATTATTTTATATAATAATCCAAATGCTGTTTTTTTTAATGTATCAGCATATTCATCTTTACTAACTTTAAGTGTTTTATATAATTCACGATATAATGTTTTAGCTCTATCAGTTCTAAAACGCATTTCGTATCTTGTCCAATTTTCTTCTTCAACTGTTATACCACTATCTTCTCGTTCATACTTCTTATCATATATAACAACTTGAATTGGTGATATATTTGTTCCTAATGTAATTGACATACCAGAATCTATTGTGCCTATCGGTTTTGGTTTGGTTAATATTGAAGATGTATAGAATCTATTTCTAAATTTCTTATCTAACCATTCAAGATCTAATTGATTTGAGAAGTCGTCTATTGCGATATCAATTCTTGTAGCTTTCGCATTTAAAATATTTAAGAATATAAATAAGCTTATCCAACTTTTTTCAGGACAACGCCTTTCAAACTCTCTACAACCTTCACCTTTTAATTCTAAATGACATGTTTTAAAACCAGATGCATCTTCAGGTCCAGCTAATCTTAGGATTATACTTTCACCTATTGTATATTGAACTCTATAACGATTTGTAGCTTTAGGTTCTCTTTTACATAACTTCTTTTCTACATTGAAAAACTTACCGACCATTTCAACTGTCTCATCAATTATCATATCCTCTACATTATCTTTGTGACATTCAAGAGGGAAGGTAACACTGAAATAGTCAAATTTGAATTCCATTTTCTTATTAACACTGTCCAAAATACCACCTCCTAATAATTGTTTATAAAGTGCCTAAGATGCGGTTTAGTCCCCAACTCATGGGCTATTAGTATAGCCCATGAATTTTTGGGATTTACTAAACCTGGATTCTTAGTTAGAAACTTTTATAAAGACTTATATATTACATTACTAATTATTAATTTTGTTATAGAATTTTGAGTTACATTTTTCTAATTCTTCAATGGATGGGGTAAGTTGTGTAAAAGTATCTAGGTTTTTAAAATCTTCATTTTTCTTTTGTTCATAAGCATAGCTTAAGAACGTTGAATCATATAATGGTTGTTGGTTATAGTTAAGATCTCTTAAGTTTATATGAAGTTTCTTCTTCACTCCTTTTAAATCTCCTTCTTGAGATACTATTGTTGAAAGTTTAAAGTAATAGAAAGAATCAAACCAATCGCAAACTCTTTTTAAGGATGTAGCTAGTCCTCTTAATACTGCATACGGTAAGGTAATATCATTTCTCTTATATTGTGCTACTGACGTACGCATAGACTTTCTATGGATCTTTCTTTTTCTTAATTCATACTTTTTGATGTAGTATCTAGTTAATTTGAATGCTAATTTAAAAGGTAAGTAATATACCATTAAGAGTAATGGATATTTCTTTTCACGCTTTTTAATTGTGATAAAATACTCAGAATTTCCTCTTATTCTAAGTGGTACTTGATCTTTTAATTGATAATCGACAAATATTTTAGTATGTCGTTTTAAGTTATGTGAAACGGTTGAAAAGAAGGTTGCAGCACCTTGTTCACCGACAGCTTTCTTATCATCATGTGAGTTATATTCTTTATCAAATTCTGATATTGAGATAACTATATATTCTTCTAATGGGTATATATCTGTTGGTATATTTACTCTCATATAATCAAAATTAAATATCTTTGAATATTGATTAAATAATGGTGAATATATTGCATAGTTAGATATAATAAATGTTCCTCTTGAAGTAAGTAAATTATATGCATTTATATAAGCTTCATGTTCTGGATAACGTTCAGGATGTGCACGAATATTTGCGAAGTTTAAATACTTATATTGCATTTCATAATCTAGTAATTTCTTTTCTAGTTCTTCAATATAATTTTCTTCAGATGCTAATGTTAAGCTTACATTAAGTAATGTCTTTCCAGTTCCTGGTGGACCATTAATAAATGTTGTTTGTGTAAGTTCATCTTTTGCGAATGTCTTTAATCTTTCATGATTCTTTTTAAGCTTGTATTTAGCACGTGAAACAGCGTTAAAGAATATTGTAATAATTAATGTTGGTATCCATATCCATAAAGGTATAAACTTTAATTTTGGGTAGATAAATGTAAATATTGTTTGTACGATTTGGAATATTACAATGTAGGTTTCTAGGTTAATCATTCTAATAACATATGTGATTAAAAATATTACAAATTCAACTACAAATCTATATATAAATCCATTAGCACAAAGCATTAAAAATAAGCTTAAAACAATGATTTGTTTGTTAGTCGACAGAATATTCAATAAGCCTCTAAATAGACAAATTAAGCTGTTTTTAATGGCATTTAATAGGTTATTTATTTTAATATAAAAGTAAGCGAGTGGGCTTGTTTTTATATTAAGTTGTTCTCCTGCGAATGTTTCATGTAGGAGAATATAGGCTATTAATATAGCATTTAATCCATAGTTACAGAAATAGATAAAGAAGTCCAATCCAAAGTCTAATAGGTTATAAAGAACTTCTAATAAAATCTCTTCGAAAGGTCTTTGTGAAGTTGCCTGAATTGATTCTACAAATCCACCAACTGCTTCACCTATTTCTTTCATTGATTCATCATAAATAACTTGGGATGATTCATTGTAGACTTCAAAGAAATTCTTTAAGCTATCAATCTTCAAAATGTCACTTAATCTATTTGTTGTAGCTACGAATGAATCTAGGTTTTGGAAAACTAGGAATAAGAGTAGTCCTATTCCTAGCGTCCCAAGGATAGATAATATTATCTTCCTAACCATCTAAATAATTTTTTGAAGATTACATAGATTCCGTATAATAATAAGATACCTGTGATACAACCGAAGGCGATTGTTGCAGCTTTTAATGCTTTATTTTCTTCAACTTTTTGTTTAAAGTCTTCTAACCATTCGTTTGTTTTATCTTTGATATCATCAATTGTATCTTGTACTTTATCACCAATGTTTCCTTCACCTTCTCCATCATCAGGTGTTTGTGTACCTTCACCTGGATTTGGTGTTGGAGTAATGATTTCAGTTTGTGAATCTTCTACTTCACTAGCGAAGTCTACTACATAAACAGTAGTTTCAAAGTTATAGTAATTATAATCACCTAATTGATGAACTTCACGGACAACTGTTTGTCCTTCTGATGATAAATCTAATGATTTAGAAGTTGTTGGTTCTTCAATAGTATATTTACAAGATTTGATTACTTGGTTATAGATATCTGCAAATGTATTTTCGTTTCCTTTTTCAAGTAATAAGATACCTGTATGGAATCTAAATGCGTCTGCATAAATGAAGTTTCCTACTTCTGAATCACTTATGATTGAGTAAGATACTTGGCATGAATATACTTTTACATCGTTAATATAGAATGTCCAAGCGATTGTATCTTTATATACAGTTGATTCAACTCTATATTCACCATCAACTTGTACACCTTCTTTTAGTAATAACTTATTACCAATAGCTTTTACTACATCGTTGACATTGTAGTTATCAGTGAAGTAAATGTTAGTCATAGCACTATAACCTTCTTTAAATACTGAATCATCTACTGGTCTATCTGCAGTTGAATAATTTAACATAGCTACTCCTGAATGGATTACTGTTAAATCTTTATTATCTCCATATGTGAAACCAGTGTATGTTTTAGTTGATGCTAGATTAGTATCAGCTGGGATATTTACATTAGGTTCTGCTACTTTTAAAGTATTGGTTAAGAATCCATTAATTTGGTTTGTTAATGTTTCTACAGTATGGTCTGCGTTAACATGATATACTGCGATAATTGATCCATCATTAAATACAACATAAGCTACGTTTGATGTACCATCTAATACTTTTACGTTAACTTCTTTTTCATATCTGCAGTCATCAGGTAATCTTACATATAATCTAAATGAATAGTCTTCATTATTTGGTAATGAACCATCATATGAGATTGATACTGTAACATTTTCTGTTACAGGTTGTCCATCTTTTGTTACTAATAATTGATCTAATAAGTAAGGTACAATTTTACCATTCATAGTTGCAGGTGCGTAAATAGTATCAATGTATTTAACATCGTATTCTGTTTCTGCATCTTCAATATCATCGTCTGGATTAATAATACCAGTAGTTGTTAAATCTAAATTTGTTGTATCCATTAATAAATCATGGTCTTGAGTAATAATCATTGTAGATGTTTGGAAGTACTTTTGAGCGATTCTATGTCTATAGTAAGAATCTACTGTATCTAAGTGTCCTTCTGCAAAACTATATTCTTCAATTTCTACATCATTGAATAAATCATAGTTAATAGCGTTAGCCATTACATAATCATATAAATTATTAATGTTTGTAGTTCTTGATTCATCGATATCAGTTAATAAGACACCTCGTGATGTTCCTAACATTTCTACATAGATAAATTCACCATATTCAGCTGGAACTGCTTGGATATAAATATTTACTGATTTTTTGATTTGTCCATCTTGTTTAACTGTGATAGATAATCTTTCACCAACAATATTACAAATAATGTCATATTCAGTTGGATCAGCAAGTTCTCCATCTTCCCATACCATGAAGTTAGAAGCTAATTTAACAACATCTTCTAAAGATTTATCTGATGCATACATTAATGTACCAATTGTATTAATACCTGTAGTCCATTCTGATTCATCTTCAAATGTAATTCCATTATTAACTTCTGGTTGTTCTGGAGTTTCAGGATATGTAGCGGCATAGTATGCAGCAATTTGTACATCTACTGGAGTGTCAGTTGTAGGAGTTTGTCCTGCAGCACTCATTACACTAATTCCTTCTTCTAAATAAGAAATCTTTAATGCTTGATTTTCTACTTCATAGATGTTTCCATTATCTGATAAGAATGATGAACGAGTTGGAATTACATATGTTGAGTCATCATATGTTTCAATCTTTTCTGCTAAAATATCGTCATCATAAATTGGTTTATAATGTGACTCAGCATATGAAGATGGTAATAGCACTTTTTCAATATTTACTGTGTAATTATCATTAGTTCCCATACCATTCCATACAACTCCACCAGCATTTGAATTTGGTAAATTAATAAATCTTATTGTTTTAAAATAAGATAAAGCTGTCATGTTATAAGTATCTGCGTAATTATTAACAATTACAATTTCTCCACCTTTTTTATTCATGAAGTTTTGTCCATTATAGTTTGGTACTACTAATGTGATAGCTTCCATGTTGTAAGGTAGGTTAGACGCATCAAAATTGCAGTCTAAGTATAATGTTTTAACTTTTGTATCTAAACTTCTAATATAAGGTGATAATTTATCTTGAATTAAACCATCATTAGATAGTTCAAAGCATTCATAATATCCACTAGCTCCTAAATACATAGGAGTTACTTGATATCCTTCAAATGGATAGAATGTATCCATTGAATAAGGCAATTCAGAATTTTGTACTTCAGTTAATGTTAATAATTCACCATCAACATTTGTTAACTCTAAATCAGATACTTTTGATTTGTTATAGTACCAGAATCCTAAACCTGAGAATTGTGAGTATTTTAAACTTCTAACTTTTGATCCATTTAAGTTACCCCAGTTAGCTTCAATGATAGTTTCTGAACTACCATAATAAGGACATACGAAGTAAATATCTCTAATGTTTAAGTCTGTAACATATGAGTTAAATGCACATTGTCCTGTAAGGTATAGGTCAAATTGATTTGTTAAATCTTGTAGCCATACATATGCATAAGTTGGACTATTACCATGAATAACTACTCTTTCAACTGATGTATAATCTTCTAATGAAATATAGCTATAAACTACTTCTTTATCAAATAAATGAGAATACATAAATAAGTCGGTTACTTGGCTAGCATTTGCGACAGGAACGCCATAATACTTATCTTCAGATGAGTTATAGTTATATGTAAATCCATTATGATTAAATGATGTTTCATCTTTAAGTGAAGAATCCGGATGAGCTTTAATTGTTGACGCTTCTGTTGCCATAACTTGCACATTTGATTCTTCGGCTGCAAAGACTGGAGTATTTGCAACTCCAATTGAGGTTGCCATAGTTGCAGCAGCTAAGGCACCTAACATAAGTTTCTTTATAATCATGTTTGTTTTTCCTTTCATTTATATTTATTCTTTTTTATTCTGATTGTCCTTTTTATCTGGAATCCAACCGAATAGGAATCTAAAGAATTTATAAACCTTTAATCCAACCCATATTAATAAGACCGCACCTAATACTCCTGCAACTGCATAAATATAAGGTAAGTAATCTTTAAACTTTTCTTTTAGATCAGCGATTGAATCATCTAACCAATTTTTAAAGTCATAATATGGAGTTTCTGTATCAAGAATTAAATCTGGGTCTAGAATGAATAATGTATCACCTTCAATTGTGTCCATTTTGATAGGAACATCGTATGTTTCACCATCTACCAAGAAGTTCATTCTTAGGATTTGGAATTGTGATACTCTTCGATAATCACATTCATAATATTCTTGACCTACAAACCAGTTCCAAGCTGTGTCATCATAGTTTAGATGTAGTTTGTATTTATAATTTGTTCTACCATCTACAGTAGATTGGTATGAGCCTTCTTCGAATCCTGCGAAATTATATAAACCGAAGATTCCACCTTTGACTCTATCTGGTGTTAATGATTTTGTAATTTGGTGTTCCTCATCTGGTAAAAAGAATTGGTACCATGGTTTATCATCATTTGTAATTTTGTATGCAACGTCTACACGGTATATTTTGTCAATTTTAATTGTCGTATTAAAGTAAGCGAAGTGGCCATAACCACCATAAGCTAATAAGTCAAAATGACTTTGCGCTTCACATGCTTCAATAATTTCATATCCATGTGTTGTAAGCTGCATTGAATTCTTACCATCTTGTTTAGGCATTAATCCTAAATCAAATCTTATTTCTTCTGTACATTTACCATTAAATTGATTAGCTGGATCCATATTAGATGAATATTGAGCTTGATCCATTCCATAGACAAATCCTTGGAAGTTATAAATTTGTTTTAGTGGTAAACCAAACTGTTCACCATCTGTGTAACCAGCAATTGGTGTTAAGTGAATTGTTAAGTCACTTTCTTTATAATGATAATAAGTTGAAGTTAAGAAGTTTGATTTGAAGTCATCCATATCTTCTTTAGAATCATATAAGTTATATACTTTACCTGATTCTTTAACTTGTGTTAATGTAACGAATTCTGATGGTGTATAGTGACTGGTCCAGATAAGATATAAGTATCCCTCATCTGCAGTATTGTTAATTACTGAATCCCAATATAAACCTAAATATTTATCTGGTTCTAACCACTGTGGTTCTATATCCAAGTTCTCTAATACATATACCCATGTTTGAGTCATTTCATTTTCATACCAACTACATACTGTCTGAGCTTCTTGGTATGTCATTGACCTAAAATAATCAAAATCATTGCTTAGGTGACACCTTTTCCAATAATATGTTTGATATCCTTCATCTTCATAAAGTCTAAGATGCCATGACTCTAGTTCACCACTTGATACGTATTCTTCAATTTCTTCTTTTATTTGATCTTCTAGTTCTGATTCAGCAGCAAATACTGGTGATACAAATAAAAATAATGATAATATTGTGATGAGGAATGTGAAGAAAATTTTAAATCTTTTCATTTTAAGTTATTCCTCCTTTGAAGCTTTCCTTATTGAAAATAATGTTATAAGTAAGCTTCCTATTAATAAAATAAATTTCCAACATTTAGAGAATATAAATTTAATTAGTGACCATATAATTTGTATTACACTACCTAATAATGCAAATACATTTTTTACTGCTCCCCATATTAATTGCATACGTTTATTTCCTCCTATACGAACTTAATCCCTTGGAGTGCATCAAGGGAAAATCATTATTCGTTATCTTCTGTTGTGAAGTCTAATTCTTCTTGAGCATCAGCACCTTCTGAAGCTTCAATGAAGTCAACTTTGATATGAAGGTCTTCCATAGTTTCTAAGATATCCTCATTGATATAGAAGTTTCTTTCATAAGGTTTTTCCTTTGTACCTAAGTTAACTCTTACCCAGTGAATTAATTCACCAGTTTCTTTGCTGACACCTTTAAAGAATGAACAGTCACATAAGATTTGTAATTCTCCCTTTTCTCTAAATGCATCAAATTTACCTCTTTTTGCAGCAACCTTTTGTAACTTAGCATAAGGCATTGGATATTTCTTACTAGGGTAGCATCTACCTGCACCATAGTGTTTTCCTAAATCTCCTTGATAAGTTCCGTTTGTGTAGTCAATGAAAGCAGTTGCTTTTACTTCCATATCTCCTTGAAATGTGCGATTAGCTTTGCATAAAACATTAATTTTTTTCATGATAATTTTCCTCCGTAATATAATATTTTTTTAATCTAATGTTTCAAATTCATCTTCGTCTGCATCTTCTAAATCAATATCATCTGCATCAAAGAAGTCGTCATCTGAATCTTCAAACATTGGATACGCTTCATCCTCTTCATCATCCATACAGCATTCATGTTCATATGTTAGATACCTATCTTTAATAAAGTAAAGACTTGCTGCTTTCTTTGTATGTAGCTTCATTTGTTCATCTAATACATATGTGAAATGTAAGATGTCTGATTCAGATACACCACAACGAGTTAATGCTACTCTTGATAGTGTTTTGACTGCTGATTTAGTAATATCTGCATGACGTTTTGCATATTTTCTTAATTTGTATGGATATGCTTCTTTTAGTAATAAACCAAATTTACCAATAACAGTGATTTTCATGTTATCGTTATATCCACATGCGGTTAATGCATATGCTACATAACCTTTACTAGCTTCCGTTTTCATATCGATAAGCCTCCTTTAATCTTTAAATTCTAGTTTTCGATAGTACTTGATCATATCGATTAGTGTGTTGTTATCATTTAAAAGATCATTCAATACTATTAAAGCTTGTCTAATTTCGTATTTACTTTTACCCATTAAATATAAGGTAAGAGCTAAATAACCTTTAACTGCTTCAGCTAGCATTTGATTGTTATCGACAACCATAGGTCATCACCTCCTGCAACCATTTGTTTTTGCACTCTTGCTTGATTGCAGCTATATCTTATTAAAGGGGTATAATTGCACAGCAAACAAAACCCTTAAAATCGTGTATTATTAGAAAGTTGTCCAAAAAAGTGCAAAAAAAAATCACTTTTTTTCAAAGTGACTTGTTATTGTGAATTTTATTTATATCTGTGATAATTTCATTAATTGATTTATATCTCTTGGAAGGAACGGTTGTACATTTATCTATCAATTCCTTAAATACACCAACATCATTTTCATTCATTTCATATTTGTTAAAGAATACATAATTTAATACTCTTCCTAATGCATAAATCTCATTTTGTAGATTAAAACCTTTTTTAGAATCAAAATATGGATCTCTGAATGTTCCCTTATTATTGGAAAATGTTGAAGTTAATCTTTCATTCTCATCTTTCAATAATCCAAAATCAGAAACTTTTACATATGGATTACCACTATTTTTTTTATAGTTAATTAATATATTCCCTAAACTTAAATCTCTATGGAAATAACCATTAGAATGAATATATTTTAAAGCTTCCAAAATTTGAAGAGCTATAGTATATCTTTTTTCATTGGATAAATCAGCATTTTCTTTGATAAAATCATATAAATTGCAATCACAATATTCCATTGTATACATTCTATCTTTTTTATAAAATTTGAAAGCTTTTAACAAGAAAGGGTGATTGTGACTTTTCATAAAATGAAATTCTCTTTCAAACCTTTGTATTGTTTTTTGATCCAATCCTTCATTTAATTGTTTAATTGCGATGTAATCATCTAAAAAAGAATCTAATGCTTTATATACTATTGCATAAGCTCCTTCTCCCACATATATAAAAGACCCTAACCTATTAGTAGAATTAACATTTTCAAATTCAATTAATTGAAAGATAGGAAAATTAAAATCATAAGTAAATGGTGTGATGTCAGTTGGAATAGATGATCCGCGAGTTGATGATAACCATTCAATATAATATTTTATTTTTTTGTATACTTCATTTACAACATTAAAATTATATTTTGTTTTTAAACATTTTTTTCTTAATTCAAAGATATAATTTATAGTATTAATCAAATCCTCACTATCATTTTTATTATAGAAGAATGAGTGAGTTTTTATTTTTTCATTTATTTTTAAAATATGTTTTTCTAATTTGTAATGCCATATTCCAAAAATTTTAGTCAAATAAAAGTAATCTGAATCTTCAGTGGCAATATCTTTATATATATTAATATAATCTTCTTTAATATTAATAGAGTTATTAATAGTGTTATAAATATTTTCAATTTCAATATTCAATGTTGACACTATAAACACCTCCATTTTACTTAATCTAATAATTTGTTAGAAACTATACTTTCTAATACTGCCATTAAAACATCAACAACAATTGAATTACCAGCTTGTTTATACATTTGAGCAGTTGATACGGTTTGGACAAAATCATCTGTAAATCCCATTAATCTTAATGCTTCTCGTTCGGAAAGCATTCTTAATTTTCCGTTAATTGTTATATAATTATCAATGCCTGCTCTATGACAATTTCCCATTGTAGATAATAACGTTCTTGCAATTTTCAAATCAGTTTCAGGTTTCTGATAAAATGTTTTAGTACCACCTTTTAGAACATATTCACGTACAGCATCTGATAAGAAATATTTTTTTTCAATTATTCCTGGAACATTATTAAAAATTAATTTACCTTGTTGGTTTTTATCCTTTGAATATGTAAAATTACCAAAATCACATTTTTCAATTGTAAAGTCTTTCATTTCTAAAGACAATTTACTTTCATCTCCAACAGGCAATTTGTATTGAATGTTACTCTTTTTATGTCCTACAACGAATAAACGTCTTCTATTTTGTGGAATTCCAAATTCTACTGCATTAATTACCCTATAATCTATTTCGTATCCAAGAGAATTAAAGACTGATTTAATTACTTCCCAAGTTTTTCCTTTATCATGAGTAAATAATCCTCTAACATTTTCATAAATAAAAACTTTAGGCTGAATTTCTTGAACTAATCGTGCATACTCGTAAAACAATGTTCCTCTAGTATCTTCCAGACCTGCTTTAAAACCAACTGTTGAAAAGCTTTGACATGGACTACCACCAACGAATAAATCTATCTCACCTTTATAATCAGTTCCATCCAGTAATCTAACATCTTGATAAAAAGCATCATCTATTATTTCATAGTTAGCTAAATAACTATCTTTAACGAAATTATGTCTTCTACTTTTTGATGCATAAAGATTATCAACATATTCTCTTTTTTCTCTTTTTGTTTGTAATGATTTTATTTTGCTTAATTCTTCTGCTTGATTATAATCAATTAATACTCCACCATTATCACATGCAAATATAATTTCATGATCATAGTTTAATCTTTTTAAAGCAAACTCTATGGCTCCAATACCGCTAAATACAGTACCAATTCTAATTTTATTCATTCAAATTCACCACATTCATTATTTGTGTCAATATAGCTTGTAAAACATTAACTACTATAGAATTACCAGCTTGTCTATATGCAGGAACATTGGGAACAACTATATTAAAATCATCAGAAAAACCCATTAATCTAAGACATTCACGATAAGTTAATTGTCTTATAACTCCCTGTTGACCGTTCCAAGTACCAACATAAGCTCTATTCATTATTTCAATATTATCTTTCACTTTAGAAAGAGGTTCAAAAACAAAATCCCCATTCCAATTATATTGTTGGTTTGCCTTTTGTGTTTGAATTATTTCATGATTGACACGTGCTCGATTACGATACTTAGGATTAGTTACAAATTCAAATCCTTTTTTTCCTAAGTAATGTCTAGCTAATATTGGACCTTTTTCTAAAAAATCAAACATTTTTTTATTTGTTTTTTCTCCAATTGGAAAATTAAATTCTCCATTTAAAACTAAATCATTTCTAAAACCAACAACGAATAATCTTTTTCTATCTTGAGGAATATCAAAATCAACACTATTTAGAACAGTGTCATATAAATTATAATTTAAAGATTCAAATACTTCTTTAATTGCTTGATATGTTTTCCCTTTATTATGAGTTAACATACCTACAACATTTTCAAAAATGAATACTTTTGGTTGAATTTCATTGATCAGTCTAGCATAATCATAAAACAAAGTTCCTCTTGCATCTTCTAATCCTGCACGCTTGCCTATAGCAGAAAATGGTTGACAAGGACTACCTCCAACAATCAAATCAACTTGACCATTATATTGTGTTCCATTTAAAAATCTAATATCATCATACCATCTTTCATCAGGTAGATGGTAATTAGCCATGTATGACTCTTTAACAAAATTTTTCTTACCTGTTTGTTTATATAGATTTTGAATATATAATTGTTTTTCTTCTTCATTCATATTTCTAATAGCAGCATCAATTTCTTCAACAGGTGTCTTTATATACCTTTCACCAGTATCGCAAGCAAATACTATTTCATGTTCTAAGCCCATTTTATACATTGCCTGTTCTATTGCACCAATACCGCTAAATACAGTTGCTAATCTAATCATACTAACTCATCCATTTTAATATTTTTTTATTATTAATTAATTCATCAATTTTGTTGTTATCTTCTGCATAAATCAAAAATGTATCTATACCTATCTTTTCAAATATAATATAAGTTAAATCCCCAATACAAACATCCTTAAAATTATTAATATTAAAATCTAAAGACGGAAATTTAATATACTTTCTTTGATCATTAATACTTGGATTATCAATTTTATATAAATCATCATGAGTTTGTATAAGATATAATATACCACCTAAACTAGCTTCTTGTGGTTGTAATTTCATTTTAAAAGCTGCCTGAAGTCCTTCTTCACATAATTTGTTATATAGAGGCAAAATGTTACGATATGTTCTAAGAAAATCAATATAGAAATTTCCGTTTAATTCATTTAAAAATTCAAATACCTCATCATATCTTTCACTTAAATAGTAACCATTTACTGTTCTATCTTTAATTCCATTATGTTGAGCATTTATAGTTGCTTCTGAATTTGGTAATTCAATAATTAATTTATTATCATCAAATCTTATTGCCATATATTACACCACTTTCTTATAATCAAAACCTTCTTCAACAGCAAAGATAAAAGTGTTTTTTGCAAACTCTATGTCTTTTTTCTTCATCTTACCCTTATAAATTAAAGCAGGTATTTGATATATCATACTTTTTTGTTTTTCATTAAAAACATTGTGTTTTTCATTCCATTGATAAAGTATTTTCCACATTTTAGCATTTTTAAAATTTTCATCTTTATCTATATACATGCGTTCTTCTGATGTAGGGAAGAAATCATATTGTTCCTCACCAAAATCGTAATTATATGTTTTAGAAATAGATAAAATGTTATTCCAACATTCTGCTTTTCTTGCCCACATTCTTATATCAGTTTGATTTTCAGGTGAATCTAATAATTTTTCGTAAACATCATCTATCATTTCATCCAATAATATCTCTAGAGATTTTGGGATTTCTTGATTATTCCATATTGTCATTAAATCTAAATATTTACAAGATTTATTAGATAATAATGCAATTGTATAAGCAATCACATTAGATTTATATTGAAGTTTTTTCTTCTTAATCATTGTATCTAATTTTCTATAAATTAAGATTAAAGCATAACTA
Source organism: Candidatus Pelethenecus sp. (assembly GCA_045121295.1). Taxonomy (GTDB): domain Bacteria; phylum Bacillota_I; class Bacilli_A; order Acholeplasmatales; family Anaeroplasmataceae; genus Pelethenecus. The sequence goes on along the minus strand of JBGVFV010000086.1, from coordinate 25,040 downwards.
GCTTTAAAATAATTTTCATCTACGCTAGAACTTATATCTTTAATTGTATTGTTAAAAAAAGAGAAATTCTTTTCCTGTCCTGTACATACTAGATCTGGTCTTTGTTGCCATGACACAATTGCTTGTGCTAATTGCAATTTTGTAAACTTAGCTTTTTCAGGATTAATCACTAAGAATAGATCTGTTTTTTTGGTATGCATTCTTTTTAAAGTATTATATTGACCATTTGTTCTCTCAAAGAAGCAATGGAACTCCTGTAAATTTTTAATTGCCCAAATTTCTTTTGATAAAGCTTCAAACCTTTTATAATATTTTGAATTTGAAGGTGGATCGGATTTTTTTATTGCAGTTTGTCTATTTGAATACGTAGATATGTTATTAATCAAATCTTCAGATGCTCTTTCATTTTTTATAACTGCTAATTTAGCAGGAACTAAAACACGACTCAAATCAAGTCTATCATTTTGGCATTCAAAAAGTGTTGCAGTAGTTTGTCCACCATTTACAATTAAAAAATTTTTCAATTCTTCTATAATAAAGAAGTTGTCATTAATCTTTTTAACGCTTATATCAGTAGCAATTGCTGATAGACCATTGTTATAAGCAACAAATTCTTGAGGTGCATATTTGACTGTTTCAATTATTTCCCTATTTACAGGATTGGTTCTTTTTAAATATGATCTAACATTAGCTGACAATAAGCCAATACTATCTTCCTTATATAAATCTGCTAACCATTTACCACAAAATGAAGTTAAATATACGTCAACATCTTTGTTTGAGGAAATTAATACTGCATTTATACCTTTACCAAATTTTTTTATTAAATTTAATCCTTGTTCTTCATTCTCAACTGCATTAATCTTAATGATAATGTCGTCTTGATCATAAGTCCTTAATCCTACATTTTTTCCTTTTATTTTTTTGTTCTCATTCTTATCAAAAACATTTGGAACACCAACGTTTGTAACAATATTTAGAACAATTTCAAAATCCGGATTTTGCACTATTAAATCACATAAGTCATATAAACCAAAATTTTCATTAATTGTATTATATGATTTTTCCTCAACCATTTTAACAATATTTTCTAATTCTAATCGTAATTTTGTGAATTGTGAATAATCTAGTTTTGAATTATAACCAGAAAATTGATCAAAATAAGCTAAATAAATATTAATCAAACTTTCATCAGCATTAAAAAAATAACCAGTTAATTTTATATTTTTAGCTACAATTTCTTCAACACATTCAACTAAAACATCTGAATCCATAGATTCAATGTAAGGAAAAACATATTTTAAGAAGGAAAAATTTATATCACTAAATTCATCCATACTATTATGTAAATCTTTTGTGTTTGATATTATGGTAGAACCATTGGCCATATTCTACACTTCCTTTTCTAAATACGATACTCCGCTCAAATTTATTTTATATTTTACATCATATACACATTTTGGTATATTATTTTTTGTTAATTTTGGAAATTCATCATTAACATCATATGTATGAATTCCTTCTTCTTTAAATTTGTATTTTGCCTGATATTCTAAAGGTTGAATATTAAGCATACATAGTTTTGAAATAAATAATTTTTTCATTGATATATTGTTTAATTTATCATAAATATATTTAATCATTTTAGATACGTCATTTCCCAAATCGTTTTCATCATAAATATATAACCTAATATATAATTTACTCAAATCATTTTTATCCAACTGATTTTCATTAGAAACATGAATAATATCCTGTTCTTGATTCCTAGTTGATTTTATTTCAACTGCAATATCCTCAAATAAGAAATCACGTTTGTTTTTTTCTGGACCAAACCAATTAGAAACAACTTCTTCTCCTTTAGAGTCAATTAAATATGATAAAAAGCTTAGTTCTGCTAGTAATCCTTGCTCTGCATCTTTACCTAAATCTTTTTTAAAAGAAAAGAAATTATGATAATCTTTTAGAATTTGTTCGACTCTAGTAATAGTGTCAACATCATTTTTACAATCTGATAAACTATTCATTACGGTTACAGAAAATCCTATAAAAGCATCATCTAAATCAAGATTTTCATTTTCAAAGACTAAATATAATTTATTTTCATCTAAATTAGGATTATCTTTAACACTTATTTTGACACCATTTACTGTAGGAGGATTATAATTTTTTAAAGTATTTGGTGAAAATTCAATATAAAATACTCTATTATTTTTTTTACTGTTGGAAATAAATATATTATTAAAACATTCACCTTGAACGTAAATAATATAGTTATCATTTGATTTTGACTTAAAAACTTGACGATCTAAATCAATCCACTTTTTAAAAAAATCACTTTTTATCATAATAATTCCTCCGAATCATCATCAGTTTCTTCCATTTTTTTCAAATAAACCGAATTCACGTAATATTCAACAGCTGAATCTTGATAATTTTTTGTAGTAGAGAACCATGCACCTAATCCAATAACACCTTCACCAAAAGGTAATATATCTCCAGCACCATATTTATGTTTTGTCTTTCCAAATTCATCCACTATTGTGTCTACTAAAATCTTTTTATGTATATCAGCAACATAAATAGATAATACACCGTATTCGCTAGTGAAAGTCTTTAAAATTTCAGGATCGGTAGGTTTGTATTCTTTGACTGTTTTATAATTTAAAGAATTAGGATCATAAAATTCTCTAAAATCTAACGGATCAGTCAAAACTTTAACATATAATGATTCATTATTCTCATTAACATTTAAATTTCTATCTGTTCTTTTAATTTTTGTTATTGTATAAGAACCTATTGTATCTTCCATTTCTTTATCAGGTTTAGAATTAGAATGAAGTACCACAGTCCAGTTTATTAATTCACCGTTTTCATTAAGTTTTGATATATAATTGATCCAATTTTGAATACTTACAAAACCAGCCAACTCATCACATTCTTTATATGATTTAAGATATTTCAACACAATATCTGCAGAAATATTTTTAAATACTATATTTCCACTCTTTCTTATTTCACCAACACCTAATTCGTCAATAAACTTATTAGTAATACTTCTATTATGTTCAACATAATTTTTTTGAAATGATAATAATTGCTGAACACTAGACGAAAATGAGATTCTTTGCTTTAACGCTTTTCTCATTTTTGAATGAGAGGTAGGCGCTAATTTGGGACTATATTGTACTTTTAAACCAAATTCATTTGGAGTTAATTTTTGACTGTTCATCTCATGAATATCTTTTTTAAAGTTCTCAGTTGCAATACCAGCATTTATAAAATCATTTACATATTCTATATTTGAATAAATGCGACATAAGTCTATCCATCCATTTCTATATCCAAACCATCTTCCCATTTGTAATAAAGCGTCATAAGTTCTAGTTTTTCTATAATAATATGAAACAATTAATCCTTCTAAAGTTAATCCACGTGATAATTTATCTCCACCTATAATAACGTGTTGTCCTACATTGCTACTGTCATAATCACATACATCCGCTGAATCTCCATTAACAATTTTTACACCATTTAATGTTAATTCAAAAACTTTCAAAATATGTTTTTCTATATTACACCACTTATCTGAGAACTCTTCACCTAATCTGTTTAATGAAACAGGTTTAATATGTTCTTCCCAATAAGTTTTATAAAGATTCTTATCTTTTTGAGAACCATATTTGTATTGTCTCATCATTTCAGATATATGGTTTTTCACTAATTCTCTAAGAGATGTAGCAGGATTTTTAAATCGAGCAATATGAATTAACATAGAATTATGTTCAATAATATTTCTAGAATATTTTACAGCTGAAGATATAATGAAATGCATAAACGCATCTTTTAAACTTTCATTCAATTGAACTACTGGAGTATCAACTTTTATTTTATAAGTTCCCGGTGCAAACAAGTCACTATAATCATCAACTTTTTTAAATAAATCCAAAGTAATAGCGTCATCATCGTATTCAGTAATTGTATTTATTCCAAAATACTCTTTTACGCCACAATAATCTTTAGGTCTTGGAAGACAAATAATAAAGTCTTCTGGGAATATATCCTTTTCCTCTTCAGTTTTAAAACCATATGGATTTATAAATACATTTGCAAACGGAGTTGCAGTATAACCAACATAAGAATATCTATTAAATTTACTTAAACATTCTCTAATTAATTTATTAATTGATGACGCTTCTTCTAAAACTTCAGTATCTTTTGTATTAACTGAAGCTTGATCTACTTCATCATCAATTACTAGTAGTGGAACATCTAACTTTCCATTTGTTCTAGTATGATATTCAGCAGCCAAAAAATTTTCATTTAAAGCTTTTAAAACACTCGAATTTTTCTTCAAAACGGCAATAATAGGTTTCATATCTTGATGAAGACTTGTTGAAATAGATTCAGTTATTGATTTTTTTAAGTCTCCTAAGTCACCTGAATGTGTTAATGCGTTAATATATAAAACTTCTTTACAATCAATTCCAACACCTATTGCAGTACCCTTTTTGTTATCAACTCTCGTCTCATAACCTAAAACTTCTTTATCTAATCTTTTTTGAGTTTGACTTCTTAAATCTTTAGTCATACCAGCTAAAACTATAATAAATTTATATCCAGCATCTAAAGCCTTGTTAATTAAAGCTGTATAATTTGCTGTTTTTCCACTTTGAATATCTCCCATTACTAAGCCTTTCACTGCAAAACAATTTGTAGTTTTAGGATTTTTCATGTGATCTAAAATAACATCAGTAATTTCATTCATTGATGTTATAGTTCCCCAATTCCATTTTTTCTTTTTTAACAAATATTTTTCATATCTATTATAAAAATTCCATGTGATGGAAGATCTCGCATCATTTAACCAAGGTACATAACCTTTTGCTTCAAAAACTGTAGGTTTATCCTCTTTAATAACAACTGATTCTTTAATAGCAATTTGAATTTCAGCATCGTTTTTATCAAATGGAATACATAACAAACTACAAATTTGTTCTGTTTTTTCAGTAATAAATTCGACTTGTTTAATAAAATTCCATGAACTATCAACTTGTTTAACTGCCATATCAATAGCATCATATATAGCTTTATTTATCATCCTAACAGTCCTTTCTTATCGAAGAAATCAATTAATTCAGATGTATAATCATCACTTAAGCAAAATGGTTCACAAGTGCTCATTTTCTTCATGATTTCAGCACTAGATAATCCTGTTTCTACTAATTTGTTATACATATCTTCAATTTCTTCTATTATGTTTTTATAATCATTTTGTCTAACTGATACCCCAGTACGAGTTATTTCACCAACAGGAATATTTTTAGATATCAAACTAAATAATCTCTTCTTATCCTGTTCACTAAGTTTTTCGCAAATACTCTTAATGATTGGATGTTCATCATTAACAGCTAATATTAATCCATCACTTGAATGTTTAATGTTCCAAACTGGTGTTTTAACACTTTTTTTTATATTTCTTGAAATTGTAGGTGCTTTCATATAATTATAATTTTCCCTAGATTCTTTTCGAGCTTTTCGTGCTATCTTTTTGAAATACTCTACTAAATCATTTGGAATAAAAATTTCACTTTTCATAAAATTCGGCTTAAAAACATCATCTAATTGATTGGTAACATCCACTCTAATTCGAGCATAATTATACTTGTTACTCATAGATAAACCTTCAAGTTCTAACCAACCACCTTCTTTAATAAGTCGGTTATTGCGGTATATGTAAAAACCTTGCTGTTCTTCTAATCCATAACCCTCCATGTATTTTTGTTCTTGAGGGTTCAAGTTATTGTATGTTGGTAATATATACATAGTTATAGTTATCGGGTAACCATTGTATGAAAAAGTATTATTTCCAGTAATTGTTGTTTTAGGATTTTTCTTTAAAAATGGATCCCAACCTTTTACAAGATTATTATTAATATAAATTTTCAATCCGTTTTCGATATAATCATTAAAAACATGCGATAAATGTTCTTCTACAATTGCTATCTTATCAAAAAATTCTTTTCTAGTATTAGCGGTTGCCAATTCCTTTAACCTTGTCCAAATAATTGCAGTACCAGTTTCAGTTTTAATATACACTTCTTCAGTTTCAACAATATCAGTTTTCCAACCTTTATTTTTCATTTTAGCAAAATCTAATACAAATGTATTGATTTCAGTTTGCTTAGATTGAATAGTTAATTTATTAGCCATTGACATAGATGCCGCATTAAGACCTGCTGAAAAACGTCCTAAATCATCTAAATCTCTAGATTCATCGACACTCTTAAATCCAATAATCGAAGCTTCTTTCATTTTTTGAAAGCTCATTCCTTTTCCATCATCGATAATTTGAATATACGAATCTTCTTCATCATAAAAAAAGTTTATATAAATGTTTTTTGCCTTTGCTGTTATGCTATTATCTAAAACATCAGCAATTGCAGTCTTTAAAGAATAACCTGAGCTTCCTAATATATCAAGCATATTAGTATTAGGAGTAGAGTCAAAACTATCTATTATTGCCATATCGCTCACCTACACAAATATAATTATGAATAATTATAACATATTTTGATAAAAATCTCCATATATCCAATAATATTATTCATAATATTAATTCTCTATAGAAAAAAGCAATATCAAATAACGATATTGCTCTAATTATGAGATATTAAAACTAAAATTTCATGAATATATATTGATAAAATATAAACAGAACCACCATACGTATATGCTAACATAAGTATTGAAACTTTCTATCAAACCATGACAAAATTCATTTCTAAAGTTTAATCCAAATTCGTTACTAAATATAGAACATAAACCAAAATAAATATCTTCATCTAGTGATTGCATTAAGATTCCATCTTTTCTTAATAAAAATTCTAAACCGTTCGCACTTTCGATAAAATCATCATCAATTTTATATTTTACTTCGCCACAAATACCTGCTAATTCTCTAATGCAATTTTCTATTTGAGGAACTAAAATTCCTATAGCAGATTCTAATTCAAAATCCAAACCATACTTCAATCCCTTAATTACTATATTTTTACGAGATTTTGGAACTATATAGCTCTTTTCTACCACATCTTCAATAAATTTGGATAATGTTGTACATTTTTCTTTGACCATCAAAATTAACCTATGAATATATTGACCTCGAATGAATGCTAACATATTTACACTATGATATGCATGTTCTAAAATGATATCTTCTTTTATTTTATCATCTACATTTCCAACAATAGGTAAACTTCTAAGTTTTGAAATAGTTTTTCCTTGATGATTTTTATTATTAATTGGAAAAAGTGCAAGTGAGATAGAATCGTCTAACATTTTTTTTACTTCTTCTATTTGTTGATCTTTTTTAGGATTAAAATCAGCTGTCATAATAAGATTTAAAAAATCTATTCCATTACAAGATTCTAATCTTCTAGAAACATCTCCAATAAAGCCAGAAATATTAAACTCTTCAGTATATTCGTTCATTGAACTAATCAATTCTATTTGACTTTGCTCTAATTTCACTTTTATCCTTTTAAAATCTAATGAATATGGATCGTACGATATATCCTTTAATGTTTTTAATGAGATTTCATAAAAATGATTTTTTCTAATTACTTCACAATCATTATCTCCTTTTATTTCATAGGTATATGCTTTTATAAGATGCAATTCCCTAATTAACTCTTCCTTTTCTAAATTGCTTATATATCCATTTTTTACTGCACTTTCAGAAATTTCTATAGCAAAATCGAAATATTCATCATCATAATTGTAATATTCATTGATTTTTATTTTACAAATACTAATACATTCATTAAAGTCAATTACTTTATATTCATAGGAATTCTTAAGAATATGAAAATCAAAAGCATTTTGCTCTTCTCTTTCTACTAGAAGCAATTCTTTTAAATATTTTTTAATAATTTCGTTTTTATCATTAATTTTAAATTGTCTAGTAATACTTATGATTTTATTAACACATGAACACTTATATTCGAAGCTATCACATTGGTTAAATGCAACTTCGTAATTACGTAAGGCATTACAGGCATTATGATACTTATCTTCTTTATTATTTAAATATAAATATGTATATAATCTCGCTAAAATTAATGGATTCATATCATCATTAATAATGCCTAAAATATCTGAAGTAGATACTTTTTCAAAAGAAATAAATTTTTCAATTTCATAACAATTAATATACTGAAAATAATCAATAGAATCCTTTAAAAACTTGGCAATACTTCTTTCATTCTCATCAAAATCTATAGCATTAAAATTGTTAATTATATAAGAACTTTCCTTTTTAAAATAATCATTAATGTTCATTTTTTTATCACTCCATTGCTCTATTATAGCATATAAAGTATTATTTTTGATAAATTTGGAGAAAAATATATTAATATTTTATTATCTTTATATTACATAGTAATATAAACTAATGTGTCATAACATTGCGTCTTACCATTAGAAGCGCTGACTAAAATATAATACTTTTTTCTTAACTTCATACCTATTTCTAAATCTGTTAATACTATTTTTTTGTTATCTAAAAAACTCTTTATAACCTCATTGTAATAAGGTATGCCAGGAGCCTTAACAATATAATCATAATTGTAATTATCCACTTCTTCTATATCCTTATAATCATAATCTAAGTTATCTGTTTTTAATAACATCTCTACTCCATCATTGCTTACTCCCTTACCTAATAATAAAAATTTCAAAATAATCCCCCTATTATACTTCAAAAACAACCATATCATTAATAAAAAATAAAAAATCGCTTCAGTATAATCATATGAAGCGATTAATTAAATTATTCTATTTAATTCATTTTACATTGCAATAAATGCAAATCTTAAAATACCTAATAATGCAATAATTGTTACAACTATATCTTTTTTCGTATATTGTTTTGTAGCTAACGAAATAATAACATAAGTTATAGCTCCTAACATAATACCGTTACTAATTGAATATGTTACAACCATCATAATGAATGTAATAAAACCAGTTGCAGCACTTCTAACATCTTTAAAATCAATATTTAAAATATTTTTACTCATTAACAACCCTACATAAATTAATGCAGGAGCTGTAGCACAAGATGGTACATATTGAGCAAGTGGCGCTATAAATAAACATAATAAGAATAAAAGCGAAGTAACAACAGACGCTAAACCTGTTCTACCACCGGCAGCAACACCAGCACTTGATTCAACAAATGTAGTAATTGTTGATGTTCCCAATACTGAACCTACTGCTGTACCAATTGAATCACATAACATTTCTTTTTCTAAATCAATTGGATCACCATTCTCATCAACCATGCCAGCTTCAATTGAAGCTCCGTATAATGTACCTAAAGTATCAAACATATCTACCAAGCAATATGTAATAACTAACATTATTACACTAAAAATACCGCCTACAATTCCATCTTTAAATACTAAACCAAAACCTTCAAATGCACCAAATAAACCTAAATTAGCCCAATCCTTAAATGATGTACTTAATGATGTTGTTGTAATATTTATATCAATTTTAAATATTAATACACATAAATAATAAATACCTGTACAACCTAAAATACTTAATATCATAGATACACTTTTTACATACTTATTCTTAACATTAGATAATACTATAACAGCTATAAAACCTAATAATCCAATAATAGCAGGTACCGCAACCGCCGCACCTTGTGTGAAATCAACAATACTTACTCCAGTATATTGATTTGCAACAACTAAACCACAGTTTTGAAAACCAATAAAAGCTATAAATAACCCTATACCTGCAGGAATTGCAGTTTTTAAACACTGAGGTAAATTATAAGCCAAATATTTTCTTACACCCGTCAAAGATAAAATTAAGAATACTATACCAGAAATCAAAATAACTGCCAAACCAGCTTTATATCCTGCTTCTGGATTAATCATATTTGGTAAGATAAAAGAAACAAAGAAAAATGAATTAAGTCCCATACCTGCAGCTAATGCAAACGGCTTATTTGCAATAAATGCCATACAAAGAGTTGCTATAACAGCTGCTAAAATACCACCAACAAAACAGGCATTCCAAATTCCAGGTAATTGAGTAAAGCCAGTCATTTGATTTGGATTTACCACAATAATATAACACATCGCAAAGAAAGTTGTTATACCAGCAATAATCTCAGTTTTAATAGTAGTTTGATTTTCTTCTAATTTAAAAACCTTGTTTAAAAAATTTTTCATATACTTCTCCCTTTTTAAAATTGGTCAATAAATTACAAATGATTTAATTTTTTAAAAATAGAATCATAGTTTAATCATTTAAGGTGATTATGTAGAAACGCTCAATCCATATTATTGAACTTATATGATTTATTAACCTAACATTATTATATAATTTATATATAATAAATTCTACAATAAAAAATAAATCATTCAAAAAAGAATGATTTTATAAACTATTTGTTAATAATAATTAATGGAACAGTTATCTCATCATATGTTAATCCTGCATGATGAGATTTAAATATAAAGTCTGATGGACCATCATCTAAACAATTAAAATAATATTTATCTATACCAATGGCAATATAATCTCCTAATAAATCATTAATTCTTTTATGTCTTATTGAATATTTATCCAACCCTAAAAACTCATTATTTAAAAACTCATCTTTTTTCATTAAAATAAATTTATCTTTAAAAAATTTATTAAATGTTTCTTCAAACTTCGCATAATATTCTTCTTTAACATTAAAAAATGCACATCTAGCTTCATTAGAAGGGATACGTTTAAGCATTCCATACAATTCTTTATATTGTTTAATGTAGATTGGTTCACAATCAATATGACCATGATCAGCTGTAATAATCAAACATGTATCTTTCATATTTTTAGTAAACTTAGCTAAATGTTTATTTATGTTTTTCATAATTTTTCTAACACCTTTACTATCAGTTCCTTCAACATGCATAACACCATCTGGATTATCCCAATAAGCATAAGTGAATGTGGGATTATCTTTTTTTGTTATTTGTGATAATCTATTTGTAAACTCTTTAAAATTTTTACAACCATCTTTATAAAAATATGGTCCTACATCATGATATTCTATACCTAAATCTTTATAAAATGGTTCATATGGAAAAATAGTTTTAATATCAAAATCCAACTTTTCGTTTGTGATAAAATCAGTGTTTTTAAAGAATACTACATCTCTATCTACTTCCGGCACATAATTTTCCCATCCTACCCAGCATGTTTCAACAGGAGCCTTTCCACTGACACATGCAGGAATAGAAGCTGATGTTGTAGATGGATATACACTACTAATATTTGTTTTTTTATTTTCAACTAAAATTGGTAATTTTTTTTGATGTTTATCTATTATAACTGAACCCATACCATCTAATATCATTAATATTATGTGTTTTGGTTTACTAGACAATTCCTTATCAACGATATTGTTGGTAGGATAAATATAATCTTGATTGTAATATTTTTTTAAACTAGAAACTATATTTAATATACAATTTAAATAATCAGGCTTCAGCATAAAAATCACCTCGTATATTATTATATAATAATAACTTATAATTTGAAACATATAGAATAAAATGATATAATAAATAAGTATTTAAAGGAGATGAAACTATGAAGGTTTTAGCATTAATATTTAATGGTTTTGAAGAACTCGAGGCCACAGGCCCTTTCGCGTTACTTAGACGTGCAGGAATTGACTTAACAATCGCTTCATTCAATAAAGAAGTTACCGGTTCTCATAATTTAACTTACACCAATATTAGTATATTAAATGAATTAGATTATAAACAATTTGATTCTTTATTATTACCTGGCGGTGCTCACTATAAAATTATCGAATCTAGTGAATACATCTTAAATATAATTAAATATTTCTTAGATAACAACAAAATAGTTTCAGCAATATGTGCTTCTCCTACTATTATTGGTAAATTAGGATATTTAAGAAATAAAAATTATACATGTTTTAAATCTATGAATGACGACTTTGGTGGTAACTTTATAGACTCTTATGTAGTAGTTGATGGAAACTTAATAACAGCTAAAAGTGCAGCAGCAAGTATAGATTTTGCTTATGCTATAATAGAAAAACTAGCTGGTAAAGAAACTTTAGATAAGGTCAAAGAAAACATCTTCTATGAAAAACAAGGTACCTTTATATTTAATCAATAAATATCAAAAAGCTACAGAAAATAAAGAACATAGATGTCGATATTTTCCAAGCTGTAGCCAATACGCTAAAGAATGTTACGAAAAATTCGGGTTTGTTAAAGCTTCTTTACTAACTACTAAAAGACTTATGAAATGTAATCCTTTATTTAAACCTGGGTATGACCCAGTTCCATTAACTAAAGAAGAAAAACTTCAATATCAAAATACAGAAAAAAAAGATGATGAAAATTAATTCATCGTCTTTTTTCTTTTTTATTCAGTTGCTACTTCTTTTACTTTTCTTTTGAAAATAAAGCTTCTCATTAAAATTATATTATAAATAATAAATAAAACTGAAACTATGCCTAACATGATTAATGCATTTTTAATACCACCACTTGCCGCAAACGTCATTAGTAACAATAATGGGGCTCCAAAAAGAATAGCTGGTAGTTGTTGTAAAACTAAGTTATGTGACGCTGGAGTTTCATAATTAGGATCTATTTCTCTTAATAAAATCATACCTGTAGAGGCAGTACCAGTTAACATACCAAATATAGAAAAGAATGCTTCATAAGGGTATTCAGGATATATTTTCTTACAAATAAAGTTAATATAAACAAATGTAAGAATTGTCCCACCAATACATACTAATAATAACGGAATTAAAATTCCTGATAAATCTTGCCAGTTAATAGCTGCTAAACCAGCTACAATCATAATATCAAAGAATAAACCAGAAATTCTTTCCATCATATGATCATTAATATATGTATGTTTCATTATTCCTCTAGCTTTAAGTATAGCAATAATCTTTTTAACTAAAATAGCTATAACTGTACCAATTAAGAAGTTAAATCCCCAAAATAAAGGTTTTAATGTATTAGTACCAAATTTACCTAAATAAGTTTCTGAAAGGAATGATAATAAAGCTATCAATCCATATGTCATAGCATATACAGCAAAGATAAAGCCAAATTGAATAGTCATTTTATCAACTGATTCTGATAAAGGAGCTTCATCTGGTTTATATACTTCTACTTTTATATCATTACTTTGATCTTTTCTTTGTAGTTGAACATCTAACTTTCCTTTTTTCTTTAAGAAATTCATGTATATAACACCAACTATACATGCCACTAAAAATCCAATAGCTGCAATTGATAAACCGAATGCTGTACCTTGAGTAAATCCTAAACCTTCATATATATTACCAAAATTTAAAGCCTGACCAGTACCTTGTCCAAATCCCATAGGTAATAATAATCCAGCAGCAGGGAAAAACTCTGGTAAGACAGTAGCAGCTAATGCTATAGTTATTACTAAACCACCAATTGCTTGAATTAAATAACCATTAACAGTAATTATACCACTATTTAATATAACACCATCTTTTTTATGTTTAGCTTTAACTGCCGCTTTTAATGATAGGGCCACAAACCCTAAACCTAATGCGTGATATGTTAATACTTCCATAAAATTTTCATCTATCCATCTACTAAAGAAAGGGATAAATTTTAAAATAAATAATAAAACCCCTGCAATAACACTAGAAGGTAATAAAGAATTACGAATAAACTTCACCTTTCTTCTAATAGTATTTGCAACTAATATTAAAACAAAAATAATAGACATCTGACTAATAAAAGTCCATACACTTGAATCCCAAAAATTCATTATACTGTCTCCTTTCTGTCATACAAATGACAATACATATGTAGATATTTTACCACATTTAAATTGTCATCACCTATGAATTGGTAAGTAATTCCATCTTTATATAAATTCATTTTATGCTTTCCTAATATTGTCATATTTTCAATATCAGCTAAATTAAATATAACATCACCAACAGATATTTTATCATTTGTCATAATCATATCACCAGTAACTAAAGGGTTACGAATACTTCCTTTTTCAACTGTAAACAATGTTACTCCTGTATCCTTATATTCAAAAGGCTTATCCATTGTAAATGATTTAACATATTCTTTTTGGTATTGATACCAATCTGTAACATATTTAAACTTAAATGATTCATCATCACATTCAAAGCTTAAATTTTCAGTATATCTAACCTTTAAACCACATGATTTACATCCTACATAATCACCTTCAGTATAGATTTGATGTAATTTACCACATTTAGGACAAATGTATAAAATTCGTTCTAACCCTTCAGCAGAAGCTTTTGATTTATATTTGATTGTAGTAGGAGTTTGTGGAACTGTTAATTCTTTAATAATAATTTCATAAAGTTCTTCATTAGTTAATTCATTAATTTCTTCAACAGATAAAACTCTTCTAACTCTACCATATGATTTACCTTTTCTACCTTTTTTACACCATCTAGGATCTGTACCATAACCACCTTTAATGTTATATAAAACTAAAGATGTTTTTAGTAATTTAACTAATTTACAAATACTATCCTCTATAGTACATAATGTACCATCATAACTACGATTTCCTTCAGGGAAGATACAAATACTCCCCCCTTCTTTAACATATCGTATACAATCTTTTACAGCTCCTAAATCAGATTTAGATTTAGCTTTATAAATTGGATTAACTAACCAATTATAAATTTTACTATACTTAGTACTTGCTAGATCTTCACTAGCCATAAAATAAATTGGTTTATTAAATGATGTAGCTAATAAAAAAGGATCTAATATAGTTAAATGATTACATAAAATCAAATATGGTTGTTTTTTATCTAATTTATATTTGTAACTTACTGTATTATATTTAATTTTGAAAAATAATTTAAAGCAAGGTCTTAATAAATTATATACGACCTTATGTCTAAACTTAACATACTTCATATTATTCACCATAAAATATTATTTTTTTAAACTTAATAAGCATATTTATTCATATATAATTATACATCAAAACATTAAAATTGCAATAAAAACCGACCCATAAAGTCGGTTTAGCAACATTTTACATCTTTCTCTTATTAAAATAATATTATTTTAATACATATATTTTTTCTATGCTTTAATATTCTTTAATATATCATTTATATTAATATTATTAAATAATGACGGTAAAAAATCAAACATATCTTCTTTATTCGCCTTTTCATCAAGTCTAATTACAGATATATCCGTATCATGAATCTTAAGTACACATACAGGTGTAACTACTATTCCTCCACCAGTACCATCTCCAATTTGACTCTTAATTTCAGCATTAAGATTCATAGTCGTAATTTTAAGTTTATATACAGGTATTATACTTAAATCTTCTTTTAATTTAAGTTCATTTCCAAACATAATTCTTTCATTTAATAACTTATCAAATAATTCTAAGCCTTCCACTTTTATTCTTCCAATCTCATTTTATATTCTTTAAACCAATAATCTATTTGATATAAATATCCAAGTAATGCTGTTTTACGCATTAATTGACCATACCATGGACTTATATCTTCTTTTCTTTCTATAAGTTCATATATTTTCTTAATATCAAATATTTTATATAATATACTTTCCTTATCTTTTAAAACTTCTAAAACTAATTCTTTAACCTTTTTATCATATTTAGTAGAATTACTTTTGGGATAAGGGCTTTTCTTTCTATTTATAATCTCAGATGGTAATTCAAACCTATATGCATCTCTAAGTAAATTCTTTTCTATTCCATCTTTACACTTATATTCATAAGGTACATTATATAACAATTCTACTAATTCCTTGTCACAAAAAGGTACTCGTACCTCTAATCCAGTTCCTGAAGATATACGATCCTTTCTATCTAATAAATTTAACATAAAATACTTTATATTTAGATACGTTAATCTTCTATGATTATCCTTTTCATATAGTACTGGTGCATCATTAATTGCATTATTGTATTCATTTAAGACATAGTCTTTAATATTTAACTTTTTCTTATATTCTTCATTTAATATAGACTCTCTTAAATTTATATCATTCATCCATGGAAAACATTTTATTTCCTGTTCTTTAAACCAAGGATAACCTGCAAATAATTCATCAGCGCATTCACCGCTCATTGCGAGTTTATATTTTTCACTTATAGCCCTACATATATGAAATAATGATGAATCAATATCTGTCATATTTGGTCCATCTTTTAACTTAACTGTTTCTTTTAAATATTCTATCAACTCATCATCGTTAATATATATATCATTTTGATGTGAATATATATAACTACTTACTATATTTGTAAAATCACTATCTAAACTTTTTTCAAATTCATTTGATATAAAATTAGAATCTAAATAATTTATACTATAAGTATCCAAACATTCTTGATTATCAGATACCACCTTTGAAACAATACTACTATCTAATCCACCGGATAAAAAACAACATAAATCAACATCAGCAATCATTTGATTTTTTATAGCTTTATTTAATATTGATCTAACCATCAAAACTGTTTCTTCGTATGTATAATTATACTCAAAAACTGGTAATTTATAATATTCTTTCATTTCATATCTATCTTTATTAAATCTTATTAAATTACCGGGTTTTAGTTCATAGATACCTTTATAAATAGTTTTACCTAATGAATGAGAAGGTCCCATTCCTATTAACTCTTTTAATCCTTCTTCACTTATCACTCTACTATCTATATATTCTAATAAGGCTTTAATTTCAGAAGCTGCCATTATATCATTATTAATAAACGTATAATACAATGGTTTTATTCCAAACATATCTCTAACAATCAACACTTCATCCTTATTTGCATAAACAAATGAAAATATACCATTTAATTTTTCAAGTATACTTTCTCCATATTTATTAAGAAGTTTTAGTAATAACAAAGTATCGCTATTATATTCTAATTCTTCACCTAACAAAGCTTTTAGTTCATCAACATTATATAACTCTCCATTATATATAAGATGATTATTTAATATAGACATAGGTTGTTTAGAATTCATTATATCTCTAACAGCTAATCTTCTATGTCCAAAAGAATGATTTTTTAGTAATAGGTAACCATAATCATCAGGACCTCTAACACTTAATGTGTTAACTGATTGAATGAATTTTGCTTCATTTGTACATGTATGAAAACTGCTTTTATATACTATTCCACACATTTAAATATCACATCCTATATTAATATATGAAAGTATAATATTTTTGTTAAGAAAAAAAGATACAACAATTTAAAACTGTTGTATCTAAAAGTTAATTAATTAAGTTTACTTTTCATCCATTCATGAGCCATATCAACCCATCTAGCAACATATGGTTTTTCATATGAAACGCTTAAACCATGACGTCCTTCAGGGAACATATGGTATTCAGCACTACCACCAGCATTGATGTACGCATCAATTAATTTTAATGAATTTTGAACTACAACTGAAGCATCAGTATAAGTTCCCCATAAGAATAAATCAATAGCATTTTCTTTAGTAACTTCCTTTTCTAAAGAAACATATTCTCTTAATTCTTCATTAAATTCATTTTCTAATAATAAGGCCTTAAATGAACCCATATGAGCGTATTTAGGATCACTAGTGATAACAGGATACGCCAACATTAAAAGGTCTACATGAGCTTTTAAACCATATTTTTCTTTATGTAATAATGTTTCTAAAACAAGGTGTCCACCAGCGGAGAAACCTAAACAAATAATATTTTTAACTTGTTTATCATTTGATATTTTATTTAATGTTTCAACATATAAATTTCCTGGATAAGGATATGCATCTAATGTCTCACGGTAATTAACCACTACAACATTATATCCACGTTTTCTAAATTCTCTAACTACTGGTTCAGCTTCTCTTGGAGATGAATAAGTGTATCCTCCTCCAGGAGCCACTACTATAGTTGGACGTGGTTCATCATCAATATAATATGTTCTATAGAAATTTATACCGTCATTTAAGTAATACTTTTTAACATTACCAAAATCTAGCATATATTCTATTTCATATAATATATTAAGCTTATCACGTTGGATTTTATAATCTTGAATTTTTGGAACTACTTCGTTTAACATTTGAGCTATTTCACTATAATGTTTAAGATAAGCTTCATTTTTAGTATTTCTTAAAATAGGTCCATAAAGAATATCAATATCATCATATTCTTTAGTTCCTGCTTCTGCAACTACTATTTCATAATACTTATTTTGATCATATAAAGATTCTTCAGCTGTTATAATAAAACCATTATTAAATAACCATCTTCTAACATCTGGCATATCTGAGTTAGCTTCTAAAATTAGTTTTTTACCTTTAACTTTATCTAAACCCTTATTTAATATTTCACAAATAAGTTTTCCACCCATCCCTGAAATAATTGCAGTATCAAAATCATCTAAAATAGAATCAAAGCCATTAGATAAAATGGCTTTGACTTGATTTTCTAAATTATTAGATTTTATTGATTTTATAGCATTATTAAGAGGTCCTTCATTAATATCTGCAGCTATACCTTTTTCTACACCATATTGTTTTATAGCACTAATAAGTGCATAGGCATGGTCACAACCGATATCACAAACAACCTTACTACCTTTTGTATATGAAGCTATTAAATCTAATCTACTCATTAGTGTTTAGTCATGAAATCCTTTAATTTTCTACTTCTTGATGGGTGTTTTAATTTTCTTAAAGCTTTAGCTTCAATTTGACGGATACGTTCACGAGTAACATTAAATTCTTTACCAACTTCTTCTAATGTTCTTTGACGTCCATCAATTAAACCAAAACGTAATCTTAAAACTCTTTCTTCACGTTCAGTTAAAGTACCTAATACTTCATCTAATTCTTCACGTAATTTCATTTTAGCAGTATATTCATATGGATCTAATGCATGTGGGTCAGAAATGAAATCCCCTAAATTAGAGTCTTCTTCTTCACCAACTGGTGATTCTAATGAAATAGGTTCTTGAGCAATTTTTTGAATTTGTTGAACTTTCTCAACAGAAATATCCATTCTTTCAGCAACTTCTTGTGGAGAAGGTTCTCTAGATAATTCTTGAACTAATTGTCTTTGAATTCTTACTAATTTATTGATTGTTTCAACCATGTGTACAGGAATACGGATTGTACGAGCTTGGTCAGCTACAGCTCTAGTGATTGCTTGACGAATCCACCAAGTAGCGTAAGTAGAGAATTTAAAACCTTTTTGATGGTCAAATTTATCTACAGCTTTAATTAAACCCATATTACCTTCTTGAATTAAGTCTAAGAATTGTAAACCTCTACCTAAATAACGTTTAGCGATACTTACAACTAAACGAAGGTTAGCATTAACTAGTTTATCTTTTGCATCATGAGCTTTATCTACTAATTCTAATAATTCTTCGAATTCTTCAACAGATACAGTATTTTGGTCATCACTTTCGATTTCATCTACTTTACGTTTGGCTTCACGACCATCTACAACTAATTTAGCTAATTCTGTTTCTTCATCAATAGAAAGTAGAGGAATTTTACCGATATCTTTTAAATACATTCTTACAGGATCATCTACCTTTACTGATGCAGGTAATTGATCGAATGTAGAAATATCTACTTCTTCAACGTCATGTAATGAAGTTGGTTCTTTTGAATCTTCTTCATAACTGAAGTCTTCAGATACATTAATATCATTTTCATTTAATGCTTTAATAACATTATCATATTCTTCTGATTCAATTGAATAATAGTTAATGATTTCCTTAGCTGAAATTTGGTTATCACTAACTTTTGCTTTTTCAATTAATTCGCTTAAAACTTTTTCAAATTCCATTTTTAATTCCTCCCTTTAGGCATGGTTTTCTTTTTATTTTTAAACTTTTCGTTAATTTTTAATAATTTAAGCTCTGTATCACTTATAGTTTTCATTTGTTTATCTATAAGTTTGTTTCTTTCTTTAAACTCTTTAGTACTCATTTTATTAATAAGTAATGCTAAGTCAGCGTCATTATAAGGATCTATAGATGTGCGAGCTTGTTCGATATTATCTAAATAAACTTTCTTTTCTTCTGATGATAAAATGGAAATAAACTTCTTATCATCAAATAATTCATTGTTAGCGTAATATTCATTTATAAGTTTAATCCAAATATTTCTATTTATTGGACTAAAAGCGTTAAAATATTCACTAATCTTTTCATCAATACTTAAGGCTTTTTCTTTACTAGATCTAGCATATAACAATAATCTTATTTCAAAAATATTATTAAACTCATTCTTAGTAGGTTTAAAAATATCTTCATTTAAGAAATTATCTGTAATATTTAATGGTTCATCATAATATTCGACAGAATATGTCGGTGCTGATGTATTACAATACGAATTGTAATCAATAATGATCGAATCTAAATTAGAATTCAATCTAGTTGATAGTAAGCCTAAATATTTGTCCTTCAATGTTTGACTAGGCATATTATTAATCAAGTTAAATGCTTCAGCCTTAACTTCTTCAATAATTATGCCGTCACTTAAATTCTTATTAAGGAATGCTACTTCAAATAAGTATTCTTGTTCATCTAATATATTATTCTCAAAATAATTAATATATGCTTCAGCGCCATTATTACATACAAAATCATCTGGGTCACTACCTTTTGGAAGTAACACCAAATGAACTTTCATGTTTAATTGTTTAAATATATTAATTGCTTTTTTAGAAGCATTAATACCTGCCTTATCACCGTCATAACAAATAATAACATTGTCAGTGTATCTTTTTAATATTCTAGCATGATCTAATGTTAAAGCTGTTCCCATTGAACAAACAGCTTCTTTTATACCAGCACGATACGCTGCTATAACATCCATTTGACCTTCATGTAAGATTACACGTTTTTTACGTAATATTTCACTTTTAGCATTATGTAAATTATATAAGACTAAACCTTTCTTAAATAGGAAGGTTTCTTTTGTATTTACATACTTAGGTTGATTTGGATCATCATTGTCAAATAAACGACCACTATAACCTATAACATGTCCAAATTCATCACAAATAGGAAACATTATACGTCTTGTAAATAGATCATAATAACCTTTAGGTGATGAATTAACAATGCCAAGGTCAACCATATCAAGTTCTAAATAATTTGCTTCTTTTAATATTTTGTATGCAGAGTCCATTTCATAAGGGGCTAACCCAATTTGAAACATCTTTATTGTTTCATCATCTAACCCTCTTTTATACAAATACTTTAAAGCTTCTTTACCAGATTTTGTTAATGTAAGGTTTTGCGTGTAAAGTTTTTGGACAATTTCGAACATTTCGTAATATTTTGAATAATCTTGTTTATTGGCATTTTTTAACTTTACATCAATCTTTACACCGTTCTTTTTAGCTAATTCTACTAACGCTTCATTAAATGATATAAGTTTTATATCCATCAAAAACTGAATAGGATTTCCACCTTTACCACAACCGAAACATTTAGCTAAATGCTTATCTGGACTAACATTAAATGAAGGTGTTTTTTCGTCATGGAATGGACATAATCCCTTCCAACCACTACCTTGTTTTGTTAGTTTAACATAAGGAGAAACTAAATCGACCATATCAGTACTTTCAATTACTCTTTGAATTTCTTCTTGAGTTGCCATATGTAGTTCCCCCTTTCAATTTATAATTAGAATTTTAACTTTTTATTTACGTATTCAATTACTTCAGAAACACTTAAATTAACTTGTTCCATAGTGTCACGGTCACGTAATGTAACAACACCAGTTTCTAAAGTATTATCATCTACTGTTACACAGAATGGTGTACCAATAGCATCTTGACGGCGATAACGTTTACCGATATTAGCAGTTTCATCATAAACACATGAGAATGCTTCATTTAATTCATCAAAAATTTCATAAGCTTTATCTGCATGATTCTTTTTGATTAATGGTAATACTGCAACTTTATATGGAGCTAATACAGGATGTAATCTTAATACTGTTCTTTCGCCTTTTTCAGTTGATTCTACATCATAAGCACTGAATAATACAGATAATAACATACGTTCAACACCTACAGATGGTTCAACAACGTATGGTAAATATTTAGTATTATCTTCTGGATCTAAGTATTCCATATTTTCTTTTGAATGATTTTGATGAGCATTTAAATCATAGTTTGTACGAGATGCAATACCCCATAATTCACCATAACCCCATGGGAATTCAAATTCGATATCAGTTGTAGCATTTGAATAGAATGATAATTCTTCTTGTTCATGATCTCTGAATTTTAATTTATTACCATCAACACCGATAGATTTTAAGAAATCCATACAGTATCCTCTCCAGTAATCAAACCATTCTAATTCAGTACCTGGCTTACAGAAGAATTCTAATTCCATTTGTTCAAATTCACGTGTACGGAAAATGAAGTTACCTGGAGTAATTTCATTACGGAAAGATTTACCAATTTGACCGATACCAAATGGTAATTTACGTCTTGTAGTTCTTTGTACATTTTTGAAGTTAACGAAAATACCTTGAGCAGTTTCTGGTCTTAAATATACTTCGTTTTTAGCATCTTCTAATACACCTTGATGTGTTTTAAACATTAAGTTAAATTGACGGATGTCAGTGTAATCCATAGCACCACAGCTTGGACATACAATATTATGTTCTTTAATGAAGTCTAATAAAGCTTCATTGCTCATACCATCACCATTAATTTCACCATGAGAATAATCTTCTATTAATTTATCTGCACGATATCTAGCATGACATTTTTTACAATCTACTAACGGATCAGAGAATGAACCAATGTGACCAGATGCAACCCATACTTCTTTGTTCATTAAGATAGCAGCATCTAAACCTACATTATATCTATTTTGTTTAACAAACTTTTTCCACCAAGCTTGTTTAATATTGTTTTTTAATTCAACTCCTAATGGACCATAATCCCATGAGTTTGCAAGACCACCATAGATCTCACTACCTTGGAAAACATAGCCTTGTTCTTTTAAAAATGAAACTAATTGTTCTAAATTTATTTTTTGCATAAAATATACCTCCTAACGATTTCATTCCATTTTATAATTATAAACTATAATTTCAATTTTTTCAATCTAAATACTAAAGTTTTTTTTAAAATTTATAATATAATATTATAAAAGATAATGTAAATAACTATATTTGATTCATTTTCACACATTATTTATTTCATTTCACTATTAACTTCAATTACATATAAAAATAAAAGGCAGAATTCTGCCTTTTTTACTAATATTATTTTTCGTGTATAAAATATTCCATACCTTCTCTTGCGTATTCGCCAAATTTTTCTTTATATAATTCTATTTTTTTATAAACATTATCCCATTCTTCTTCATCTATCTTTAATAAATGATTATTAATCTTATCCTCTTCATCTGAAAAAACTAAAGGTAATAATGGGATCATATCTCTAAACTCAAGTGACGGTTCTTCTCCAAGTAATAAATCATATCTATAACTGAATAACCCCTTGTGGTAGTAATTATTAACAAAAATTACTTTTTGATTTACTTTCAAATTATATATTTCAACAAATTCATTAGGATAAGCTACCATAACACCACCAGAAAATTCGTCACTATACACAAACATTTTAAGTGGCGAAATAGAAACAACAACACCAGGCTGTACATCTCCGTTTTTCAGCAAACTATTAGCTTCTTTCAATCTTTTTTTGAAAAACTTCTTATCACATATGTCCTTATATAAACTCATCAAATACTTTGACTTAATTTTAGAAATAGTTAAATTGGCGGGCAGTCCAGCACCGCTATCATAATTTATTTCAAATTCTAAATTAACTTTATTTTTATCATAGTATGTAATAGTTTCAAATCTTATATCTATTGAATTAACCAAATTATGATAATTATCATCTAACATATTAAGTTCATCAATTATTTCTTCATTTTCTGAAAGTTCTATAAATTTTATTTCATTAGGAGATTCATATTTTTTGTAAAAATCATCTAAACTTTTAAAATATTCTTTTAATCCATATACTAAATCAGCCTCTAATAATCTATTAAATGCTTTAGGATTTTTTATTAAGCCATAAAAAATATATTTATGACTTATAGATGTATCTCTTCTTATTTCTGGTATAACTAATAAAAACCACAAATCAACTGCTAAAACTGGTAATATCTTCATTAAATTACCTCTATTCATTTGAAGTGCACAGTAATTTAAAAACTTTTTATCCTTTAAAAACTTTGAAGGATCATTAATATTATAATTCATGTTATTTATCCTCCTTTTTATTGTTGTATCCTATAATATATTTAGAAATTTCTTGAGCATAGTAATCTTCCCCGTTAAATGTTGGAATAATTCTAAATTTATGTGTCCCATTTTCATTATTAATTTCAAAAACATAACATGGAATAATACTATAAAATTTCTTTTGTACAAATCTTAAATTTTTCAGTTCAATATTACCCCAATATCCTAAAACTTTTCCACCAAAGCTACTTTCACAAATATATAACATATCGTCTTTTATTGAAATCCAAAATTTATTTGGAAGCATTGGGTCATATTCAAAATCTGTAATTTGTTGACTATTTTTTTATACACCAACAAGATAATTTCTTGTTTTCTTCAGTCAAAAAACCCATAGCTATCAGTGCATTTCTATGATCTTTACAATTTATATTCATTTTTTTTAATCGTTCATAATACATATAAATTCCTCCAATTAAAATTGTATATATTAATATAATTGTATCACTTTACTATTAATTGTCAAATTCATTAAACTTTAAAAAAAACAATACTTTTTCTTAAAAAATATATGGCAGGGAAATTTATCCCTGCCATCAATATTATTTAATTAAATCTTGTTTATCAGTGTTTTTTTCAA
>JBGVFV010000085.1:0-56926 GCA_045121295.1 Candidatus Pelethenecus sp. | reverse complement strand
GCTGATATATTATCTTTTCTATCTGTGCAAATTATCATTAATCTTGCATGTGCATTATTACTACGTTCTAATGCCTTATTTCTATTAATAAATTTATTTGGCATTTATATCACCTACTTTTTAATTATTTTTATTTAATTTCATATCATTACCTACTTTTTTTTGACTTATAAGATTTATGTTTAGTATCAATACCTTTTTTCTTTAAAAGATTTGATACTAAATTCGTTGCACTACCAGTTCCACGAACTGAAACACCCATTGAACCATCTTTATTTACATATGTAGCAGTATGAATAGGATTACCATAAGAATTTAATTTTTCAGCTCTTGAAACAATAACTTTATGTTTTCCTACTTTACAAACTTTAGTTTGACCAGGATTAGATAAACCGCCACCAACTGCATTCCAAATTGTTGAATAAAACATAAAAGGTTTTCGTTTTTTCTTGTTTGCCATTTTTTCACTTCCTTATTGATTAAATTTCTTCATTTAATGATTTAAAAACATCACCAATATTAATATTATTTTTTTCATCATGTTGTTTTACATATAATTCATTAGGAATTATTGTAGGATTACCAGCTGGAGCACCATTTTCAGTTAATCCATCATCATATATTGCAACAACATCAGGTCTAACAAGTATATAACAATTTATTCTTCGATATAATTGATCTAAAGTTTCAATAGAATTAATATTCTTATATTGTGAATACCAATAATGAATCGGAACTAAAGAAGTTATAACTATCATTTCACCGTTAAACACTTTGTTATTAAATCTGGATTTGATAGAAGAATTAGTATTATTATCCAATATTTTTAATAAATCTTCTAAATCAAAAGATTTATCCCGTAAGTCATCTAAGATTATTGCTTTTTGGCCCATATAATCTTGAAATGGGTCATTTGAACTTGAGCTTATACAATAATCTAAATTCATTTTTTCTAACATTCGTTTAGCATAATATGTTTTACCCGAGCCGGCTTTACCAGTTACAAAGACAACCTTTAATTGTCTATCTGATCTTAAAGCTAAACATTGACACTCCAGTTCCCAAAGTTTCTTTAGCTGTGTAAACGCCCTAGTTTTATCAACTAAAGAAAGTGTATTTATATATTGTAACTGTTGAGCATAACTATATTTATTAAAATCACCAATGATTTTAGAATTTTCAATTTCAGTTTCAAAATCAAAGTTTGCAATTACTTCATCTGGTGAATATAAATGTTTACCAGATTGTGTATCGTTACTATGAGTTAGATACATTAACATATCAGTTTTTTTACCCTTAATTTTATTTACAAAATTTTCAGGAATACCAAACCAACTGGCAATCATAGAAGAATCAATTGAAGAATTAAATCTTAAATAAATATGATAATGTGGATTAGTATCATCTTTATCATGTATGATATATGCCCATTGTTTGATAGTAGAATACTTTTTTATCGTTTCTTGAACATCCACAGGCATTTTATCTACACTACATACAATTTCACAATGTTTAACGTACATTAATTAAAACCCCCGTGTTAATAAAAAATTAAATTATTGTTATTAATTATGATTATTAATATATATTATTATTGCGGAAATTTTTTTCCGGGTATGCGGAAATTTTTTTCCGGGTCAATGAATTAAATTTTGTCAAAAAAATCATTTAAAATTTTATTTTTTTTAATCTTATTTTCATTCTTTTTTAATTCATTAATTTGAGATATTTCACTCTTTAAAACAATGTAAATTTTTCTAGATTTACCTGATTCATCATATTCAATTTTTATATAGTTTTTATTTACTAATTTAGTGATCCAATTACGAATAGTTCTAGAATCACAATTATATAAACTAGTAAAATAACTATTACTTGCGTAACAGTATCCATCAGCTTGACACAAACAAGTCAATTCAGAATAAAATATCTTTTCACTTGCTGATAAGTCTTTATCATATCTAACATCAGCTGTTAGTATGGAAAAAAACGATGGTTTCAAGGTTTCATTTGTCATATTTACCACCTACAAATAAATTTTTTAGCACGTTTTTAGCACATTTTAGCACGTTTGCTCGACCGCTCCGGACAAGCCCCGGAGCCAAACGCCCTATACCAAAGGTATAGGGGTTAAAAACTCTGGAAGAACTTTTAGTACGTTTTAGCACTTTTGCTTAATTCTAAATTATTTAATCTAAAAATCACATTAGTATAAGATTCTAATGTTTCATAATCATTATTAGTAACATCAACTAACATAGTCCCCTTTTTTGTTGGGGTTACAAATAAAATATGATTAATATTTATAGATACTTTTTCATTTCTTAAAGTAATAAACTCAAAGAACATGAATATCACTTCCTAATTATAGATATAAATCTTCTGGTTTATATAAATTAGATCCAGCCACTAATTCACATTTTTGAATATAGGCTTTTTGAGTAACTTCGTTAACACCATAATGAACATCAATTAAAGCTCCTGGATGAATATTCATAAAATCTTCATAATCTTGTGGTTTTCTTTCTTTTGAAACAAAAGAAGTAATAACAGCGTCAGTAGATTTTGGAGTATATAATTTACCTGGTGTTTTACTCTTTCTAGCTAATGAATAAAGTGTTAAAAATAAACCTTGTTCATTAGTTTTTTCATCTTTAAATTCTCTTTTTGCAACTAAAATACAACGAATCATTTTCCTACCTCCATAATTTTGGGATGATTTAACCCAACTAATAATAAATAACAGTGTTCCAAGATGGAATTGAACCAACTTATAAGGTAATGGGGACACCTTATATCATACCTTGCTGGAACAGGTGGGATATACTATTATTAGGCCGTATATCAGGGCCTATAATAAAAAAATGAGGAGGTTATAAAATTAAGATTTATTAAATCTTATTTATCTAAATAAGGTCTTTTTTCAATATATATATGTTCTTTGAACACTTTGGTTCCATCTACAAGATCATAAAATTTTACATTATATTTACTAGATTCTTCTTTAATCCAAGAATCAGGTTTAATACTTACTATAATGTTAAAATTCTCAATAGCTTTTTCTATTGAACATACTCCATGAACTTTAGATCTAGATTCAAAATTACTAATTAATAAATAAACTTCTTGCATATTTTTTACCACCTTTACAAAAATTTTACAGAAATAATTGAATACTGATGTAAGTAACCAACTTTACGTGTTAGTTCTCTAGCTATTCGCTTAGCACTTGCTTTTAATTTATATGATTTATACTTACTAAATGGATATTTATTTAACAATGCTAAAGAACCATCTTTTAAAAGATAGTGTCTTTCATTGTTATAATAAGTAAAAATCATAAATCTTATATTAGTATTCTCAGGCATATTAACCACCCACCTTTAATACAAAATTTTGTTTTTTCTGTAAGCACTGACAATAAATGCACGATTAAAGGAGAAATCAGTGCTTACAGGTCAATCTCATAAAGAGAGAAAGAACTAATCAAATAAATAGACTTTTTACACAAAAAGAATTATAATTAAATTGCGAGTTTAATTTTAATAATAATTGTGGTTTTACGGCCATTTGGCCTAAAGCCCTTTTATTGCTTTTTGCTATATCTTAATTAAGATACAATTATAATATATATCTTTTTTAAGATAGAGTCAACACTATTTTTAAAAAAAGGAGTGATAATTTATGTTTTTACGACAAAATATGATATATTTAAAAGATAAAAAAGGTTTTACACCATATAAACTTAAACAATTAGGAATTCCATTAACTACTAGCCAACAAATAATAAACGGAACAACTACAGACCCAAGACTGTCAATATTAATTAAGTTGTGTGAAATCTATAATTTAACATTAGATCAATTAATTTTTACAAATTTAGAGAATAAATAACTTTATTTTTTTACATAAACTCGCAAAAATAAAAAATATCATTCTACTAGTAGAATGATATAAAATAATGTTTTTATAATATAAGAATGTATTATGTTACTTTTAAAAAAATTTAAGAAAGTAGGAATAATACATGAACAATGAAGAACTATTAACAGCATTAGGTAACTTACTATTAAATAAAAATAATAGTATTAGTATTGATAAAGCGTTCGACAACTTTATTACTAATGCTAAAACTAAATGTAGAGTAGATACAATCAATTATTATAATAAGACTTGGAAGATATTAAGAGAAAATCTTATAAATCTTAATGTAACAAACACCAATAACATTAATAAGGTTATTTATAACCAATTAATTAGTATTATGGTTAATAAAGGATATAAGAACTCATATATTAATAAATTTACAGATTTATTAAAATCTATAATGAAAGTTAATGTAGAACTAGAATATATCAGTTCTAATCCAATTGCAAATATTAAAAAACTTAAAGAAAGCGTTCCACAGATTCAAACTATTAAAAAAGAAAATATAGAGCTTATTATGAACTTTATGTTCTCACAAAAGCCAACATTTACAAGTATAAGAAACACTTTAATTATATTAATGTTAAATGATACAGGCGTTAGAGTGAATGAATTAATTAATATTAAAGTTAAAAATATTAATTTAGATAACAATTCTATATTTTTAGATTTTACTAAAACTCACACTAATAGATGGGTTTTCTTTCAAAACATTACTAAAGATTATTTAATTAAGTATCTACAGCTACACAATAATAATGAATATTTATTTTTAGATAGATCAGGTGAACATCTAAATAAAAAAAGAGTATATGATTTTTTAGACTGGTTAAAAGATAAACTTAAAATAGAACAGTCTATAACACCACACAAGTGGCGACATAGTTTCGCAACTAACCTAGTTAAAAATAATGTCAATCTAAATACTATCATGAAAGTGATGGGACATACCCAGTATAAAACAACAGAACGTTATTTACACCAGGAAACCGAAGAACTAAAAAATCAAATATTAGATGTAATATCATTTAATAAATAAAAAATAGGTAGAACGTACCCTGTTCTACCTATCCGTAAAAATCTTGGAACTCCCATCCGGTTTATGTTGGAAATATGCCGAGATTTCAATATTTTTATGGCGATCCGGAAGGGATTCGAACCCCCGACCGACGGCTTAGAAGGCCGTTGCTCTATCCAGCTGAGCTACCGGATCATTTTTTTACGCAAGACAATTATACACCATTTAAATTATTAAATCAACAAAAAAATATATTTATTTCATAAATATTTTTTAGTATAATAATGTTAAGTACGAAATGGGGTTATAAAAATGAATAAAAATGAATTATTTGAAGTTCAAAAAGATGTTATTGAGAAAGTATTTGAACTTGAAAATATAAAAAGAAGAGAGTATTTAGCTCAATACAAATATATTGTTATTTTTAATGAATATATAGTAGAACAAGCTAAGCTTAAATATGAAAATATTTATATGCTAGAAGGTATTAAAGCTAAGTCTAATAATATTGAATTTGATGTAAATTCTAAAAAAGAAGAATTAGAAGCTAAAATGGTTGGTTTTAAACGTCATCAGGATATGGCTAAGCAAGTGTTAGATATTTATGATAAATATAGTGTAGAAAAGTTAGAAGAATTAGAAAGTATTTATAAAGAATTTGTTTCAAAATATCATCCTGCTATTAACGTTAAATCTTCTAAGGAACAAGTACAAGTATATCAAATGTTAACGTCAGTTTATTTGGTTGGTGAAGTGGATGAATTTATTAAGATGTATGATGAAGCTAAGGGTGTTTTAGAAGAGTTAGTTATTGAAGAGGATGAAACTGAAATTTTAGATGTTTATTCTAAGACTATAGCTAATTTAGAAAATATTATAGCTAAAAGAAAAGAATCTTTACCTTTAAGATATGAAGAAATAGTTTATGATGAATCAAAGATTACTTCTGAATTATCTAGATTTAGAGAAGCTATTTATGAATTAAGAAATATTAATAAGAATTTAAGATTAGATTGGCAATTAAATTATAATAATGAATTTTAGGTGATACATATGAAAAGGGCTTTAATATTATTAATGTTATGTTTTAACTTAATATTATTTGTTGGTTGTAGTGACATAGATACACAAACAACTCCAACACCTCCACCTGTAGTGTTACCTCATAATATTGCTTTTGATAATAATGGTTTAGGAACTAAACCTCAAGACATTCTTAGTGTAGAAAATATTCCTACATTACCAGTTTTAAATGAAAGTGGTTATAACTTTATTGGTTGGTTTTGTGATGAAGAATTTACTATTCCTGCAGTAGAAGGAGAATCATTACTTGGTGATTTAACTTTATATGCAAAATGGGAAAAGGTAACTTATGATTATACTAAGTATGATGATAATATAAAGTCATTATTAGATGCTTCAGGTTTTTTAGATAATAAGATTACTGATTTTAATCAATATGTAAATACGGATGCTTACAGAATTGTTAAAACTCCAGCTGAATTTGCTGATGCTTTAATGGACGCTAAATATAAATATACAAATAATTGGAATGAAAGCACTAATAGTGTTGAACAAGTATTAGAAAAAGAAGGTACAGTTCATGTTATTGAAATAGCTAATGATTTAAATATGGGTTTTAATGTCATTGGTGATGATGCTAAATCTAATGGAATTATAGTTGATTTTAAAACTAATGGTGCTACATCTGATATGGTTAAAACAAATGGTATTAGTCAAATTAAGGTAGAAAACATTTCTAATTTACTAATTTATTCTAAAAATGGAAGTAAAATTACACATGCTGGTTTTAAAGTGACTAGTTGTCATAATGTAGTATTTAGAAACTTAAAAATGGATGAAATTTGGGAATGGGAAGATACTAGTGATTCTTCATTATCAAAAATAGGTGATTATGATCGTTTTGGTTGGGCTTATTTTAAAATAAGTCATTGTGGTCAAATTTGGATTGATCATATGGAATTTGGTAAATCTTATGATGGTCAAATCGATTATTCTAATCCTGTTTCTAATTCAAAAAGTACAAAAATTAGATTAGCTTATGGCAGTGACGGTACTAATGGTTTACATATTTCATATTGTTCTTTTAATGCTGGATCAGATGATAAAGACGGTTATCTTTATAAGATGATGGATAGTATGGAAAAGTTATATCAAGCTAATGATAAAACTTATTTATATTATAATGCTTTAAGAGATGGTGGTTTATCTTTTGAAGAGATTTTATATGGAATAGCTATCCCACAAAAGAAAGGTTTCTTATGTGGTGATAATGCTGAAGCTAAAGATGATTTTTATTATAATGAAAAGATGAAGATATCTTTTAATAGCTGTAAGTTTATTAATTTATGTGATAGATTACCTAAAATTAGAGGTGGAGAATGTTACTTTTACAATTCTTTAATTGATTCTACACAATATTTAAAATATCGTGATATAGTTAAAGAAAAAGGTAGAACGGCTGTAACTAAGGTTAATTCTTCATGGAAATGTGCTTGTGTATCACAAGGGGCTATTGTTAGTTATGGTGGATATTTACATTTTGAAAATACTATAATTAAGGGTGTAGAAGAATTAATAAAGAATAATGATAGTGGAACTAACCCATTTACTCAAAATGTAGGGTATTATAATTTTATTAACTGTGCATATCAATTAAATGAAAATTCTACTTATTATGAGGGTTCAACAACTGATTATGAAGTACCAAATCCTTTTTATCATTTAGGTGGTAATTTAACTATCGCAGATAGCGTATGGCCTAGATATGAAGGAATTTGTCCTGTTAAAGTTAAGATGGTTAGATTAAATAATTTAATTGATAATTTAAATAATAGTGAGTATGGTTGTGGAACTAAACAAGATGTTACATCTTGGTTGGTTTGTAATTTGGTTTAGTGAGCAGGAAATTCCTGCTCATTTTGGTAGGTGATTATTATGATTTATAGAGTTCCTAAAATAAATGAGATAGAAGAAATTTTGATCATGAAAAATAACGTTAAAAAAAGAATTATTGAATCTGGAATGCCTATGTGGTTGAATGGTTATCCATTAGATGAAATGATTGTTGAAGATGTAACTTTAGGTGATGCTAGAGTTATTGAAATTGATGGTAAAGTTGTTGCGTATGCTCATTTTTGTCATGCATCTAAAGAATATGATAATGGTACTTTTAAAAAAGATAATTTACAAACTTTTGGTAGAGTAATGGTTGATGATGGTTATACAGGGATGCATATTGGCGAGTTTTTAGTTAGAAGTATGATTGAAGAAGCTCATACATTAGATGTTGAAGGTATGTGTATAACTGCAGATGATTTTAATATAAAGGCTATGAATTTATATCGTAAGCATGGATTTATAGTTGAAGGGAAACAACAATTCCCATATGCTTATTTAGTTAAATTAGGATTATATTTTTAATTGAAAGAATGTGAAATTATGAGAATTTATTTAAATGATGAGTGGTATTTTACTAATGATTTTAATATGAATTTATTGAACAAAGAATATGATATAAGTTCTTTAGAATGTGTTAGATTGCCACATTCATTTGTTGAAACTCCTTTTAATTATTTTGATGAATCTATATATCAAATGATTTCAGGATATAGAAAAACATTTAGAGTTTTAGATGAATGGAAAAATAAAAGAGTTATTTTAAATGTTATGGGGGCAGCTCATAAATCTACTGTTTATATTAATGGCAAAGAAGTTGCTACACATGAGTGTGGATATACTTCTTATAGTGTAGATATTACAAAGCATTTAGTAACCGATATAGATAATATATTAGTAATATGTGTTGATAGTAATGAAACATTGAATCAACCACCTTTTGGTAATGTTATTGATTATATGACTTATGGTGGTTTATATAGAGAAGTATATCTAGATATTAAAAATAATTCTTATATTAATGACACATTTACTAAGACAATTTCTATTGATAATTGTGTTACTTTTGAAACTGAAGTAGATGTTATTAATAAGGGTAACTATAATATTTATCAAGAGTTATACGATGACAATAAAAATTTAATAAAAAAATTTGAATTAAATAAATTAACTCATAGTATTAAAAATATTAATTTATGGGATATAAATAATCCTAATTTATATTATTTAAAAACTGTCTTAATTGGCGAAGAAATAATAGATGAAAAGTGGGATTTAATTGGTTTTAGAAAAATAGATTTTAAAAATGATGGGTTTTATTTAAATAATAAAAAGATTAAAATTAGAGGTTTAAATCGACATCAATCATATCCTTATGTAGGGTATGCAATGCCTAAGTCAATGCAAACAGAAGATGTGAAAATATTGAAAAACAAGCTTGGATTAAATGCCGTAAGAACTTCTCATTATCCACAATCTCATCACTTTATAGAAGCTTGTGATAGACTAGGGTTATTAGTATTTACTGAGATTCCTGGTTGGCAACATATAGGAAATGAAGAATGGAAAGAAAAGGCTGTAAAAGCTACAGAAGATATGGTTAAACAATATCGTAATCACCCATCAATTATATTGTGGGGTGTTAGAATTAATGAATCAATGGATGATGATGAATTTTATTCTAAGACAAATAAAGTAGCACACGAATTAGATGATACTAGACCGACTAGTGGTGTTAGATTTATTCAAAAGAGTAGTTTATTAGAAGATGTATATGCTTATAATGACTTTTCACACGATGGAATTACTAATGGATGTTTATCTAAAAAAGAAGTTACATCTAATATTAATAGACCATATTTAATATCTGAATATAATGGTCATATGTTTCCTACTAAAGCTTTTGATGATGAAGATCATAGAGTAGAACATATGAAACGTCATGCTAAGGTCTTAGATGCATATTATAGCCATAAAGATATATTAGGTGGCTTTGGTTGGTGTATGGCAGATTATAATACACATAAAGATTTTGGTAGTGGAGATAGAATATGCTATCATGGTGTATTAGATATGTTCCGTAATCCAAAACTTGCGTCATTTGTTTATTCATCATTTAAAGAAGAACCTATATTAGAAGTTTCATCAATGATGGACATTGGGGAACATCCTGCATGTTTATCTAAGGATGTATATGCAATAACTAACGCTGATAGTGTTAGATTATATAAAAACGATGTATTTATTAAAGAGTTCTATAACAGTCCTTATAAATCATTGCCACATGGTCCAATTTTAATTGATGATTTTATTGGTGATTTAATTGAAAAACAAGAAGGATTTTCACGTAAAAAGTCAGAAGAAATTAAGAAAATTTTACTTGCAGCTAACAAATATGGATTATCAAATTTACCTTTTAAAATAAAATTATTAGCTGCTAAATGTATTTTATTTAGAGGTATGAAAATGGATGATGCCGTCCAATTGTATTATAAATATATTAGTAATTGGGGAGGAACTTTTACTACTTATAAGTTTGAAGCTATTAAGGCTGGAAAAGTTGTTAAAACGGTTATTAGAAAACCTGTTACTAAAGTGGATTTGGATATAGAGGTGACACATACTGAATTGGTAGAATCTTTAACATACGATGTTGCAGGTGTCCGTATTAAGGCAATTGATGAATTAGGTAATACATTACCTTATTATCAAGAAGCCATTAAATTAAGTGTAGAAGGACCTATTAAACTTATCGGGCCATCATTGATAAGCCTTAAAGGTGGTATGACTGGGACTTATGTTAAAACATTAGGAGATATTGGTGAAGCTAAACTAATAATTGAATGTAATAATATAAAGAAAGTTATAGATTTTACAGTTGTAAAGGAGAATTAAAATGATTAGATTTGAAAATAATACATTTTATTTAAATACAAATAAAACATCATATATTTTTAGAATAATGCCTACTGGACATTTAGAACATTTATATTATGGAAAAAGAATAAATGATTATAATAGTGCTGAAGCTTTTAGAACTAAACATGCTAATCAAAATGGTTCGGCAATTATGTATGATACTAAATATCCTACTATTTGCATGAATGATGTTAATTTAGAAATTTCTGGTAGAGGTACCGGAGATATGAGATTCCCGTCAATTGAACTTATGTGGGTAGATGGAACAAATACAGTTGATTTTGTTTATGAATCACATGAAATAATAGAAGGAAAAAACAAGTTAAACACTTTACCTAGTTCTTATGGTACAAATGACCAAGTTAAAACATTAAAAGTAGTTCTTAAAGAAAAGGTTTATAATGTTAATTTAGAATTATATTATAGTGTATTTTATGAAACTAATGTTATTACTAGAAGTAGTGTTTTAGTTAATAATACAGACTCATTAGTAAAGATTAAAAGATTAATGAGTGCTCAATTGGATATTCCTGGTAGTGGTTATACATTTACTACATTTAGAGGAGATTGGGCTAATGAAATGAATAAGCATAATACTGTCGTTAGCGGTAGTACTGTCATTAATACAAGTCGTACAGGCTTTTCATCAAGTCACAGTAATCCTTTTGTTATGTTATTTAGTGAAGGAAGTAGTGAGTTTTATGGTGAGGGTTATGGTGTTAATTTAGTTTATTCTGGTCAACATATGGAAGTTGTTGATGTAGGTAGTCAAAGACAAACAAGATTAACTAACGGTATAAGTTTTGATCAATTTAGCTGGAATTTAGAAACTGGTGAGGTTTTTGAAACACCAGAAGCAGTATTAACATTTTCTAATACTGGTTATTCAGGTATTTCAGAAAATATGCATTCATTTATTCGTAACCATATTGTTAGAGGTGAATGGCAGTTTAAGGAAAGACCAGTATTATTAAATTCATGGGAAGCATCATATTTTAATTTTACTGAATCAAGATTATTAAGTTTAGCAAGTGCTGGTAAAGAAGCTGGTGTTGAACTATTTGTTATGGATGATGGTTGGTTTGGTAAACGAAATAATGATACATCATCATTAGGAGATTGGGAAGAAAATCCTAAGAAATTACCTCGTGGTATAGAGGGTATTTCTAAGAAAGTTAATAAGATGGGATTAATGTTTGGTTTATGGGTTGAACCAGAAATGGTAAATGAAAACTCTGATTTATATAGAGAACATCCTGATTGGGCTGTAAAGATTCCAGGACGTTATCACACGCTTGGTCGTAATCAAATGTTATTAGATTTAACTAGAACAGATGTTCAAGATTATTTAATAGAATCTATGAAAAATGTATTTGGTAAAGGAAATGTTTCATATGTAAAATGGGATATGAATCGTAATTTTTCTGATATTTATTCTAATAATCTTGATAATGTTCATCAAGAAGAATTCTTACATAGATATATCATTGGTTTATATAGAGTATTAAAAGAATTAGTAAAAGAATTCCCTCATATTTTATTTGAAAGTTGTGCTTCTGGTGGTAATCGATTTGATTTAGGTATGTTGTGTTATATGCCTCAAATTTGGGCTAGTGATGACAGTGATGCAATTGCTAGATGTTATATTCAAAATGGTGCTAGCTATGGTTATCCTCAATCAGTATGGGGAGCACATGTGTCAAGTTGTCCTAATCATCAAACATTAAGAGTGACACCACTTGAAACAAGATTTAGAGTTGCTTGTTTAGGTTTATTAGGTTATGAATGTAATTTACAAGAAATACCTAAAGAAGAATTAGAAGCTATTAAAGAACAAATAGAAATTTATAAAAAATGGCGTAAAACTCTTCAATACGGTCAAGTTTATAGAATTGGTGGAAAGCTTAATAGTAATAAGTCTTTTATGGGAATAGAAGAAAATACTAATCTTGTGGAATGGAATATTGTATCTAATGATCAAGAGGAAGCCTTGATTATTATGGTTCAAGATAATGTTAAACCTCATACTTCACAAATAAATTTAAGAACTAGAGGTCTAAATGAAGAATATAAATATCATTTTTATAATCAACAATTTAGAGTCAATGTTAAGGATTTTGGTGATTTGATCAATATGGTTTCGCCAATTCATATTAAGAAAGATTCATTCTTACATAATATGGTTGCAAAATTCTATAAGATTAATGGTGAAAAAGAAGATTACATTGTAGGTGGAGATGTCCTTAATAATGCTGGTGTATCACTTGCTCAAGCATTTGCTGGTACTGGTATTGGTGAAGGAACAAGAGTATATAAAGATTATGATTCCAGAATATACTTTGTAAAGAGGGTGGAAGAAAATGAATAAAGATAGAAGAAATAATATACTTTTCGTTTTATTTGGTACATTTTTTTCTATTTTAGGTATATTGATTTTAAAAGGATTTATTCATTTAGATTCTGACGGGGATTTTTTTGATAGACATCCAACTCTTACAGGAATAATTATCGTAATAACAGGTGTAATTATGTTGTTTGCTCCTATAGTTGAAATGATTAGAAATATTAAGTATAAAAAATCCGCATATCATGAATTAAAAAAGATGGAAGATTCTGAAATACAAAATAGGCTAATATTAATTGGGGAAACACCAATAATTGAACGTAATAAAGAGAATATTACTATTAGTATAAGACAAGAACATGGGAGTTTTGATTTAACTATAAGTTTGAAAGAAGCTTATGCTGTATTTAACTGTGAGAGTGATGAATATCATGACTCCTTAACAGAAACAGAACAAGAAAGAATGGATAATTTAGAATTAGATATAGATGTCTTAGTTGATTCAGCGTGTGATATATTGAATAAATTTGTGGATTTTGTTTTGATGAATAAATAATTAAAAAATCGTAAAGCTAAAAACTTTACGATTTTTATCATTTTATAATTCAATTTCTAGTCCTACAGGACAGTGATCACTACCTAATATTTCTGGTAGGATATATGCATTTGCGATACGTTTTTTTAGATGTTCTGAAACAATGAAATAATCAATTCTCCATCCAATATTCTTTTGACGAGATTGGAATCGATAGCTCCACCAGCTATATCCTATTTTATCAGGATTTAAATAACGATAGCTATCGATAAAACCACTTGAAAGTAAATTTGTCATTTTAGTTCTTTCTTCAATAGAATAACCTGGATTACGTTCATTAGATTTAGGATTTTTTAAATCAATTGGTTGGTGAGCCACATTTAAATCTCCACATAAAATAACTGGTTTATTTTGATTTAAAGAAATCATATATTCTCTAAGGCAATCTTCATATTCCATACGATAATCTAATCTTTTTAATTCTTCTTGACTGTTTGGAGTATAACTATTTATTAGATAGAAATTATCAAATTCTAAAGTAATTAATCTACCTTCATCATTATATTTTTCATTAATACCATAATATACTTTTAAAGGTTGTTGTTTGGTATAAATTAATGTACCACTATAACCTTTCTTTTCGGCACTATTCATATATCGATAATACCCTGGTATTTCTAAATCAGCTTGGCCTTCTTGCATTTTTGTTTCTTGAATACAAAATATATCTGCATCTATATTATTAAAGAAATCATAGAATCCTTTTGTAATACATGCGCGTATACCATTTACATTCCAACTAATCATTTTCATAATATCACTCTTTTCTAAAAATAATTATAATATTAAATGATGTTATTCGACAAGAAAAAAATAAAAAAAACAGCTAAATAGCTGTTATAAATAAAAAATGGGGCGTATAACAGGAATCGAACCTGCGCGTGTCGGAGCCACAATCCGATGCGTTAACCACTTCGCCATATACGCCAAATATTACTGCACAAGTTATGCGCAATTAGTATTATACCAAAATAATTCTATTTGTAAAGAGAAATATTGATTTTTTTCTAAAAAAATAGTAAAATCATCAAAGTAGGGTTAAATACAATATTGAAAGGACTCGATTTATATGTGGAAAAAAGTTATATATTTTGCGGTAGCTGTAGTAATGGGTATGATTTTTTATATGATTATCTATTCTGCAAATCTAAGTGATCATAAATTTAATTTAGTTGGTACTGCAATTCAAAATAAAGATTATCATGTTGTACCTCAAGTATTTTTAGAGGTTCCATTTGATACAGAAAGTATTATTAAAACAGAAGATGAAGATGCTGTTGTAGAAGTTTATCCAGCTGCAGGTATGGTAAATTATACTTATTTAGTTAATGGAGAAACTAAAACATATTCTAGATATGAACGTGCATATTTGTTCTTTATGTTTGAAACTAAATTCCCAATGGGAGGATATGTTGATAGTGGTAATAATACTGTAAATCCAACATCTATTAAATTCGTTGGTGATAAAGGTGTTTATAATTTCTATTTTGTTCAAAACGAAACTTATAACGTTGGTTCATATGTTGCAGAACCAAAAAGTGAAATGGAATATGCATTAAATGCTGAAAGAGACTTAACGAAGATTAATACAGATTGGGATTTTGTTCCAATTAGTTTATCTGAAACTGCTATTAAATGTATTGAAAGTGTTACTGGTACTATTAGTTCATTCCAAGTTGTAGACGCGATGGGGGAAGTTAAATTAGAACAAAACATTAGTTTTAGTTTTACTGAAAAATTCTATACTCATGAATACATTGCAACTACTAATACTGAAATGAATGAAATGTTAAATAAATATTATGCTTCAAGCGATAGTAAAGAACAAAAAGCATTATCAGATGATATTAATAATTATTTAATTAGTTTCAAAGAAAACTTTAATGATAAAACAAAAGATACGGGATATGCGATTTCATTATCTGAAGAATTATTAACTCCAGGATCAGTATATTGGAAGACTATTGCATATTTAGGATTATATGCAGTTTTAATTATGGTATTCTACGTTTTATTATTCCATTTTAAACAAATAATTGGATTCATTAAGGGTATTTTAGTTAGAAATACCAATACTAAAGGTAAGAGAAAAGAACCATATATTGTTAAAAAAGATCAAATGAAACCAGAAACTAAACAAATAGAAGCTAAAAAAGAAGAAAAAACAGAATAGTACAATATTGACCAGCTCTAATTATTTAAAAGAGCTGGTTTTTATTATAAAAAAATTAAATTACGTACGCGCACGCGTAAGAAAATTTCTGAAAAATATCTAAATATTATAAATAATATTTAAAAAAATAAAAAAAAGATTGACACTATAAAACAACTTTGTTATAATGTAAAAGCATGTGTATGTATTATGCATGGTGAGTGGGAGGGTCTATAAGAATATAGATCTGCTGAACCACATCATTGAAAGAAGGAGGAAACAATTATGGCAAAGAAAGTTGTAAAGGTTGTAAAATTACAAATTCCAGCCGGCAGAGCAAATCCAGCTCCACCAGTAGGTCCAGCATTAGGACAAGCAGGTGTTAATATTCCAGGCTTTTGTTCTCAATTCAATGACCAAACAAAGGATAAAATGGGATATACGCTTCCAGTAGTTATCTCAGTTTATGAGGACCGTTCATTTACTTTCGTAGTAAAGACTCCACCAGCTTCTGATTTATTATTAAAAGCTGCAGGAATCCAAAAAGGTTCTGAAAACTCAAAGAAACACACTGTTGCAAAAATATCTAGACAAAAAGCAAGAGAAATTGCAGAAATGAAGATGCCTGACTTAAATGCTAATGATATCGAAGCTGCTACTAACATTATCGCTGGTACTGCTCGTAACATGGGTATCGTAGTTGAAGACTAATTTCTAGGTTGTTAATAACAGCCTAAATTTGTGGGAGGAATTCCCGCTTAGACCACATTTTAGGAGGAATAATATGAAGAGAGGAAAAAAATACGTTGAAGCCGCAAAGCTTGTAGACAACACTAAAGTATATACTGCTTTAGAAGGTT
The DNA here is from genome assembly GCA_045121295.1 of Candidatus Pelethenecus sp. Lineage (GTDB taxonomy): Bacteria > Bacillota_I > Bacilli_A > Acholeplasmatales > Anaeroplasmataceae > Pelethenecus. The sequence goes on along the minus strand of JBGVFV010000085.1, from coordinate 40,192 downwards.
TAGACTTAGCTTGTAAAACATCTGTTGCTAAATTTGATGCATCTGTTGATGTAGCATTCCGTTTAAACATCGATCCACGTAAAGCTGAACAAAATATTCGTGGTGCTATCGTGTTACCTAACGGTACAGGTAAAACTAGAAAAGTATTAGTTTTATGTCGTGGTGCTAAACAACAAGAAGCAACTGAAGCTGGTGCAGATTTCGTAGGTGATTCAGAAACAATCCAAAAAATCGCTCAAGGTTGGTTTGGATTTGATGTAATCGTTGCTACACCAGATATGATGGGTGAATTAGGTCGTTTAGGTAGAATCTTAGGTCCTAAAGGTTTAATGCCAAACCCAAAAACTGGTACAGTTACTATGAATGTAGCTCAAGCAGTTAAAGAAATTAAAGCTGGTAAAGTTGAATACCGTCCTGACAAGGTTGGTAACATCCAAATGACTATCGGTAAAGTATCATTCGGTGCTGAAAAGTTATTAGAAAACTTAAAAGTTGTATACGAAGCATTATATAAAGCTCGTCCTTCAACTGTAAAGGGACAATATGTTAAGAATGTATCTGTTGCATCTACAATGGGTCCTGGTATCAAGATTGACTCTGAATCAATCAATAGAAAGTAATTTAAATAGCCTAAGACAGTAGGCGTGCGTAAGCACTTAATTTCCTACCGAGGTAATGAGACATAAAAAGATAAGTGTAGACTTCTCATTCCTCGGATGAGAAGTTTTTTCATTAATTTATAGGAGGTAAATAGGATGAAAGATATTTTGTTACAAAAACAAAATGAAGTTGCAGAATTAACTGAAAGAATTAAAAATTCAGCTGCAGTTATCGCCTTCAAATATCAAGGTTTAACTGTTGAAGCTTTCCAACAACTTCGTAGAGATATGCGTTCAAACGGATGCGAAATTTCTGTAATCAAAAACAACATTTCTCGTCGTGCTGCTAAAGAATGCGGTTATGATTTAGACGATGCATTTGTTGGTCCAATTGCAATCGTATTCTCTAAAGATGACGTAGTTGCTCCAGCTAAAGTATTATTTAAAGCTGCTGAAACTAATAAAGTTATCGAAGTTGTTAAAGGTGTAGTTGATGGAGATGTTTACTCATTTGACCAATTAGAAACATTATCTCAATTACCATCATACGAAACATTATTAACTCAATTAGCTGCTGGTATGTTAGGTACAGTAAGACAATTAGCTATCGGCTTAAATATGTTAGTTGAACAAGGTCAAGAAGCATAATTTTGAATTAAAAATAAAAACGGAGGAAAATTAAAATGGCAAAATTAACTAAAGAAGTATTTATTGAATCATTAAAGGAAATGACTATTCTTGAAATCAAAGAATTAGTAGACGCAATGAAAGAAGAATTCGGTATCGATCCATCTGCTGTTGCTGCTGCTCCAGCTGCTGGTGCAGGTGCTGCTGCAGTTGCAGAACAAACTGAATTCGATGTAATCTTAGCATCAGCTGGTGCTGCTAAATTAGGTGTAATCAAAGTTGTTAAAGAAGTTACAGGTTTAGGTTTAAAAGAATCTAAAGAATTAGTTGACAACGCACCAAAACCAGTTAAAGAAAAAGTTTCTAAAGCTGAAGCTGAAGAATTAAAAGCTAAGTTAGAAGAAGCTGGCGCAACTGTTGAAATTAAGTAATTTTATTTACTGAAATGATTGAATAATTAACTCAGGATTAAATCCTGAGTTTTTATTTTTTTCTTGTTTTAGAATGCTATTAAGTATATAATTGAATTGGTGAGAAAAATGTCAAATAATTATCATTATTATCAAAAAGAACAAGCTGATTTACACTCAAATCCAAATACATTTGACTTTAATTTTAAAGGATTAAATCTTAAGTATACCACAGATGATGGAGTGTTTTCTAAAAAATATATAGATTATGGTTCATTTGTTATGCTTAATAATTTTGTTCCTAATAATTTGGAATATCCTATATTAGATATGGGTGCTGGTTATGGAGCCTTAGGCATAACAATATCAAAACTTTATGAAAAAGAAGTTCATATGTGTGAGATTAATGCTCGTGCTTATGATTTAATTAATAAAAATATTAAACTTAATAAAGCTACAAATATATATGCTTATCACAGTGATTTATTTGAATCATTACCAACTGAATTAAAGTTTAGTAGTGTTGTTACTAACCCTCCTATTAGAGCTGGTAAAAACATTGTATTTGCTATTTATGATGGAGCGTATGAAAGATTAGTAGAAGGTGGAGAATTATGGGTAGTAATTCAAAAGAAACAAGGTGCACCTTCATCTAAGGCCCATTTAGAAGAATTATTTGGTAATTGTGAAATAGTAGATAAAGATAAAGGTTATTATATTTTAAAATCTATTAAATAAAAGGAGAATAACATTATGGAATTAAAAAAATGGTGGCATGACAAGATTGTTTATCAAATTTATCCAAAAAGCTTTAAGGATAGTAATAATGATGGTTTTGGTGATATTAAAGGTATTATTGAAAAAATTGATTATCTAAAAGACTTAGGTGTTGATATTTTATGGTTAACTCCTTACTTTAAGTCTCCAATGGAAGATAATGGTTATGATGTGGCAGATTATTTAGAAGTTAATGATATGTTCGGTTCTATGGAGGATATGGACAAATTATTAGAAGAATGTAAAAAACGTGATATGTATATCATGATGGACATAGTTGCTAATCATACATCTAGTGAACATCATTGGTTTAAAGAAGCACGTAAATCAAAAGATAATCCTTATCGTGATTATTACATTTGGAGAGATGAACCATTATTTGATCGTCAATCTACATTTGGTGGTTCAGCTTGGGAATTTGACGAAACTACTGGTCAATATTATTTCCATGATTTTGCTAAAGGTCAACCAGACCTTAATTGGGAAAATCCTAAAGTATTAGATGAAATAGCTAAATGTATTAATTTCTGGTTAGATAAAGGTGTTAAAGGTATTCGCTTTGACGTTATTCATTTAATTGGTAAAGAAATTGACAAAAACATTACTGGTTATGGTCCCACTTTACATCAAAAAGTAAAAGAATTATACAAAAAATCATATGGTAAATATGATATTGTTACTGTTGGTGAAGCATGGGGAGACTTAGAAAAGGCTATAGACTTTACTGATCCAGAAAATGAAGAACTTGATATGGTATTCCAATTTGAATGTACAAATTCAACTAATGATTGGACTCGCTATGGTAAATTTACACCAAAACCTATTGATATGGAATACTGTAAAAATGTATTAATTAAATACCAATATGGTTTAAATGATAAATCATGGAATGCTTTGTTTGTTGAAAATCATGATTTAGGTAGATGTGTTAATAAATTTGGTGATTTAAATTATTATGATAAATCAGCAAAGGCTATTGCTGTTATGAACTATTTATTAAAAGGTACACCATATATTTATCAAGGTCAAGAATTAGGTATGACAAATCCTATTTTTACTGATATTAATCAATATAAAGATGTTGAAGTACATGGTTTCTATAATGAATTAGTATTAAATAAAAAAGTATTAACATATGAAGAATTTATAGATGGTTGTAATAAAGAAGCTCGTGACAACAATCGTGTTCCAGTACATTGGGATAATACATTAAATGCTGGTTGGAATGATGGAGCTGAACCTTGGATTGGAATTAATCCAAATTATACAACTGTTAACGCTGTAACAGAGTCTAACGACCCTGATTCAGTATTAAACTTCTATAAAGAATTAATTAGATTAAGAAAGAATCAAGAATATGCTGAGGCATTTGTATATGGTAAATTTGAGGCTCATCAAGTAGAAAAAGAAAATGTATTTATTTATTCTAGAGAATCAAATGACAAAAAAGTATTAGTAGTTACTAATATGAGAGGCAATGTAGAACAAATTACATTACCATTTAACATTAAGAAAACTTTATTATCTAACTATAAAAAAGAATATAATGATTCTAATATTGTATTAGAACCATATGAAGCATTTGTAGTAGAAATTTAAAAAACTAATGGAGTTGGTGTTATGAAACTAAAATTAATCCAACTTAATAAAATTATTATCCGTAAGGCTTAAGGGCCTTGCGGATTTTTTATTTTTAATAAAAAAATAGATAAAATCTTAAAATACTTATCTGTTTTATCAAAATTTTATAAAGGAGTAAATTATGGATAAATATGAAATATTAAAAAAATATTATGGATATAAGAATTTTAGAAATCCACAGGATAAAATAATAGATTCAGTGCTAGAAGGAAATGATACGATTGCGTTACTTCCTACTGGGTTTGGTAAGTCAGTTACTTTTCAAATACCTGCAATGTTGGTAGAAGGTCTTACAATCGTTGTAACGCCATTAATATCATTAATGGTAGATCAAGTATCAAATGTAACAAATAAAGGAATACCGGCTGTATATTTAAATTCTACTCAAACATCTTTTGAACAAAATAAAATATATAATGAACTTTCTTTAGGTAAATATAAATTATTATATGTTTCTGCAGAAAAATTACAAAATGAATATTTTATTAATCAAATAAAAAATATAGATGTAAGTTTAGTTGTTATAGATGAAGCCCATACAATTTTATGGGGAGAAGGTTTTAGAGAAGCGTTCATACATATAAGTAAATTTATTAATATATTAAAAGTTAAACCTACTGTGTTAGCTTTAACTGCAACCGCAACTTCTAATACAATTGATAAGATAAAATTTTATTTAAATTTAAACAATCCTAAAATTATATCGATTAATCCAGATAGAGGAAATATATTTTATAGAGTTATAAAAACTAAAAATAAAAAAGAACAATTATTAGCTTATTTATCTTTTAATAAAAATAAAAAAGGTATTATTTACACATTAACTAGAAAAAGAACGATAGAATTGAGTGAATATTTATTAAATTATAATATCAAAAATATTATCTATCATGGTGGTCTTACGAATATGGATAAATTAAATAATCAAAATATTTATGGTAAAGATGGAAATAATATTATTATTTGTACAAATGCCTTCGGAATGGGAGTTGACATACCTGATATTAGATTTGTTATTTGTTATGACATACCCAGCAGTATAGAAGATTTATCTCAACAAATTGGAAGAGCGGCTAGAGATGGATGTTATGCTGAAGGAATTATCTTTTTTGATTTTAAAGATATAAATACATTAAATTATTTTATAGAAGCTAGCGATGTTGATGAGATTATAAAAAATAGTTTAAGGAAAAAAAGAGATGATATAGTTGATTTTTGTTTAAGTAAAAAATGTAGGCATCAGTTATTATGTAACTATTTTGGAGAAAAGATAAATAGATGTTTAAACAAATGTGACAACTGTAAAAACAAATAGATTGGTATATATTGAAAAAAATTAACATCATAATGTATAATATAATCATAGAGGTGATTATTGTGGCAATTAAACATATTTTAGATAAAACAAAAGATGTAATGAAGGTTGTTAAAGATAAAACAGTTGATCTTATTGATAAAGGAAACCATAGTTTAAAGAAATTTGTTAATACTAAGGATATCTCATTTATATCTAGTCCAGTTATTGCTGGTTTTCAAACAAAAAAAGCATTCTATGAGAATGCAAACACATTATTATTTCCAATAGAAGAATTTGAAAAAGAATTAATTACTGTTAATACTATTATTAGAATAGAAGATGATGAAGTTTATTATGTAATTAAAAAGATTAGCGAAAATAAAATAATAAAAGTTATTGAAAATGAAGATAAAACATTTGAATATGAATGTTATCAAGTATCTTATTTTCCACTATCTTTAGAGTTTGAAAAAGAAGTAAGAGATTTACATTTATATGCATTAACTATTGAACAAGAAAATTTATTAAATGATATTAGAAATCAAATTAATTCTAAAGCTATTGTTGTCAATGGAAGAAAATCTACTTGTTTAGATTTATGGGTTTATTTTGTTAGATGCATCCAATTACATTTACATGATCATTATACTATTTTAGCATTCACAAAGCTTGCAGAATCAATGGTAGAAGATTTTGCTAGTAAGGTTGTAAAATTATTTTTAAATAAATAAAAAGGCTACGCTGTAGCCTTTTTGTCTTTTTCAACTTCATCAATTAATTCTTGTAATTCAGATTCGTTAAATTCATATGTAGTATTACAGAAATTACATGTGATAACAGCTTTTTTATCTTCAACTAAAATAGAAGTTAATTCATCAACACCTAAAGATTTTAAGCCCGCGCTAAATCTTTCTTTTGAACATGGGCAATATAAGTCTAATTCTTTTTCTTCAAGTGGTTGATAATCACCATCAGTGATTTCATTAATCATATCTAATGCAGTATAGCCTTCATCAATCATTTTTGAACAGCTCTTTAAGTTAGCTAATTTGTTTTCTAATTTTTGTAAAGTTTCTTCTTTACAACCAGGCATAATTTGAATTAAGAATCCACCTGCAGCTTTAACATTTGAATCATTATCAAATAAAACACCTAAACCAACAGAAGAAGGAATTTGTTCAGATTTTGCAAAATAATAAGTGAAGTCTTCTGCAATTTCACCACTAATGATTTCAGATGTAGAAGAGAATGGTTGACGCATATGTAAGTTTTTAATAACTTCAATATAACCCGCACCAACAGCTTGTCCAACAGCTAATTTACCATTATTATAAGATAAATAAACACCTGGGTTATGAACATATCCTCTTACATTACCATCAGTAGCTTCAACAGTTATTTGACCAATTGGGCCATCACCAACAACTTTAATAGTTAAATGTTCTCCGGCTTTATATGTACATGACATAATAGCACCTATTGTAATTGTTCTACCTAAGGCAGCACAAGAAGTAGGCCATAAATTATGCATTTTTTGTAATCTTTGAACTATATCTGTTGTTATTGCTGCATAAATTCTAACAGTTCCATCAAAACAATATGCTTTTTGTAAATAGTTTTTCATAATAATCATTCCTTTCATAAACGAACGAATATATTTTACCATAAAATAATATATTTTTCTATGATTACGTTTTCATAAGTTAAAAAAATAGTATGGTTACGCTTTCATAAAAAAATCTATTGTCAAAAAAAGTAAAAAGAATATAATAAAGGTATCAATATTGGATTTATCCTTTATTGATATTCAAAAATCTTTCCATCCATAGGGGACACCTATGGCCTTTTCTTTTTTTAAGGCAAAAAAAGCAAGTTAGGTATAAATAAAGAAATTATAACATAAGAAATAAAAACAGGAATAAAAGGATGAGTTTTAATAAATTCATCCTTTTAATATTTTTAAGTACAAATTTTCATAAAAATGCCCATTATTTGATAAAAATTCAATAAAATGGCGAAAATATAAAATAATGTTTGGCAAAATTTTATTTTTGTGGTATAATTATTTTAATATTATTTAAGTGGAGGAGAAATAATAATATGGATAAAATAATAGCTAAGAAGGTATTATTAGAATGTTTATCTACGGGTGGAGATTATGCTGAAATCTATCTTGAGGATAAAGTTTCTAATACTATCAGAATGATGACTGATAAAATAGATGATATTACATCACATCATTTATATGGTGCAGGTATTCGTATTTTGTTAGGGAATGCGGAAGTATATGGTTATACAAATGATGTAACAGAAGAAGGTTTATTAAAATTGGCTAATGAGCTTAAGACAGCTTATAATAGTGAAGTTTTAGTAAGCGATTTTGATTTTAATGATACAAATGTTGATGTTCATACAACGTTTGATGTTTTATCAGAAAATATTTCTAATAGTGAAAAAGTAAAATATTTAGAAGTATGTTGTAAAACAATGAAGGAATTTAGTCCTATGATTGTTCAAGCTGTTGGCTCATTTAGTGATGAAACACAATATGTAACAATTGCAAACTCTTATGGGGTATATAAGAAAGATGTTAGAAACCATCAAAGAATTGGGGCTGTAGCTGTTGCGAGTGATGGTAAAGGTATGCAACAAGCTTCTAACTCATATGGTGGAAATTTTGATATTTCTTATTTTGAAAAATTTGATTTTGCGTCTTTCGCAAAAGAAATTGCTAATTCAGCTGTTGAGGCATTATCTGCTGAAGAAATGGTTGGTGGCGTTTATGATGTAGTTATTCATAACGCTTTTGGTGGAGTTATTTTCCATGAAGCATGTGGTCACTCACTTGAAGCTACAAGTGTTGCTAAAAACATGTCTGTATTTAGTGGTAAGATCGGCGAGAAAATTGCTGCTGACTGTGTTACTGCAATTGATGATGGTACTATCGCTAATGAATGGGGTAGTGAAAATATTGATGATGAAGGTAACCCAACAAAGAAGAATGTATTAATTGAAAATGGTATATTAAAGAGTTATATGGTAGATATGCGTAATGGTAGACGTATGAATGCTAAAGCTACTGGTAATACACGTCGTCAAAGTTATAGATTCTCTCCTACATCAAGAATGACTAACACTTATATTGCTAATGGTAATTCTACATTTGAAGAAATTATTGCTAATACTAAATATGGTTTATTTGCTAAGACTATGGCAGGTGGTTCTGTTAACCCTGCTACTGGTGAATTTAACTTCAGTGTTGGTGAAGGTTTCATGATTGAAGATGGTAAATTAACAAAACGTGTTAAAGGTGCTACTTTAATTGGTAATGGTAAGGATACATTATTAAATATTGATATGGTTGCAAATAACCAATCATTTGGTTATGGTATGTGTGGTTCTGCAAGTGGAAGTATTCCTGCTTGTGTTGGTCAACCTACTATAAGAGTTAAGAATATGACTGTTGGTGGAAATGGAGGAAGAAAATAATGGATTTCAATAAATTAAAAGAAGCTGCATTTGCTGCTGGTATTAAAGAAATTGAAGTTTATAGTGTTCATAAACATGGTATTGAAATCAGTGCTTTCAATGGTGTAGTTGAAAACAACACTTCTTACAGCACTAATGTAATGGCTGTTAGAGGTGTATATAATAATCAAATTACTGCATTCTATGAAGAAAATTGTAGTGATGAAGTTATTCCTTCAATTGTTGCTAAGATTAAAGATAACTGTTCTATCAAGAACTCTGTTGAACCATTCTTTATTTATCCTGGTGATGAGTCATATCCAGAATTAGAGGAAAAGACAGTTGATTTTGATAATTATACTTTAGAAGATAAAGTAAATATTTGTCTTAATTTACATGCTAAATTAAAAGAAGCAAGTGAATATGTTAGTAAAACAGAAGTGTCATATTCAGAAGATTCTTATGAAGTATCAATTGTTAATTCAAACGGATTAAATGTAAGCAAATCTGGTAGATATGGATTTGTTGTTGCTGAAGCTATTTGTGAAAAAGATGGTGAAACTAAAGTTGGTTTTGAAGTTGAACGTATTGCGTCAATTGCAAATTCTAATTTTGATGCATTAGCTAAATCAGCTGTAGAAAAAGCTGTATCAGGTTTTGGTGCAGAAAGTATTCCTTCTGGGTCTTATCCTGTAATTTTAGATAAGAAAGTTGTTTCTTCATTATTAGGTGCATTTAGTGGTATTTTTGCTGCCACTCAAGTACTTAGAAATATGTCTTTCTTAAAAGGTAAATTAGGTGAAAAGATTTTTGGTGATAACATCACTTTAATTGATGATCCACTTAGTTTAGATGCACCAAGTCAAAGTTCATTCGATGATGAAGGTGTTGCTTGTTTTACTAAATCTGTAGTAGAAAATGGTGTGTTAAAAACTTATTTACATAACCTTACAACTGCTGCTATGATGGGTACAAAGTCTACTGGTAATGGTAATAAACCAGATATTAGTGCTTCAGTTGCTGTATCTCCTAATAACCTTTATTTAAAAGCTGGAGATGTATCATTTGAAGATATGGTATCATCAGTAGAAAATGGTGTTTATGTAACGTCAGTTCAAGGCTTACATGCCGGTTTAAATCCTATTAGTGGTTCATTTAATCTTCAATCAAGTGGTTTTATGATTGAAGATGGTAAAGTTACTAAACCAGTAACATTAATAATTTTATCAGGTACATTACAAGAAATGTTAAACAATGTTAAACATGTAGGTAGTGACTTTGAATTTAAGCGTGGTGTAGGTGCACCTAGCTTATTAATTGAATCTATGGCTATTTCAGGTAAATAACATGGATATCAAAAAAATGGGTATAAAATATAGCTATATTGGCGATTCTATTAAGTTTATTAATGAGAATGAACAAAGAATCAAAAATATGCTATTAGATTATGAGTGTCATATCAAAAATGACAGACATCCGTCGGGAGTAGATGTTAAAATATTAACATTTTCAAAGAAGAACGTAAAAATCTGTTTCTCTCCACTGCGTATTGACTTTGATTATGGTTTTACATCTGCTCTTGATGAAGATGTGAATAGTTATGAAGAAGCTTCTAACTTCTTTAAACTATTTGGAGAGATTTTTCCTGATTATAGAGCTGAAAGACTTGCAATATTCTTAACAGGTTTTATTGAAAATGTAAATGATAAAGCTGTAGAGCATTTATCAGAAGTGTTTAATACTTCATCTGTATTTGGTGAATGCAAGGATTTCCATATAAGAATTAATAATGTTAAATCATATACAGAAAAGCTTAATTCAGCGGTTGTTTTAGAAAAAGGTATGATTACAAATCATAAAACTCAACAAAGTTTAGATGTTGTAATTTGTAAATTTGATATTAATACTTTAGCTGAAAATAGAGCCTTAAGATTTAATCCTTATAACTTCATGGATGATTTTGGTGATCTATATGAGGAATATTCAGATAAGAAACAAATAGTTACTAATTTATAAAGTGAACTTCGGTTCACTTTTTCTTTTCTTTAAGTATAAATATATGATAAAATATATTTATAGAAAGTCAGTATTAAATTAATATAAGTAGGTGTATATCATGGAAGAAGTAAAAAAAGATAAGCTAAAGTTTAAACATAAGGCTGGTTATGCATTAGGTGATGCTGGTGGATGTATGACATTTGCCTTAATGGGAAGTACTTTTTCTATGTATTGTACAGACACTCTTAAGATAGATCCTATTTTATTAGGTATATTATTAATTATCTGGAATGTATGGGATTTTATTAATTATCCATTAATGGGAGCTTTAATGGATAAGAGTTTTGCTAAAACTGGCAATCCAAATGATGATATTTTACTAAAATGGGAACCATGTACAAACAAGAAAAAAGTTTTACATTTTAATAAAAATATAGAACTTAAAAGGGTTAAAAAATCTAAACTTTGGATTAATCTATTTACTAAGAAAGCTGTTGGTGAATAGTATGTGTTTGTTTAAAAAAAGAAAAACATACAAGTATCCTGAAACAGCTAAATATCAATTAAATGATTATATTAATTTTAGATATAATAAAGAATTGTATTTTGGATATGTATGTAGTGCTAAAATAGATGAGAGTAATAAGATTATTTATACCATTCAAATAGAAGGACAATGTCCTTCATTCATTTATAATTTTAAAGAAGAAGATATAATAGGACTTAAAGAAGATTAGATGGTGAATAGTATGTGTTTATTTAGAAGAAAAAAGAAAAAAGTATATCCAGAAAATGCTAAATATCAATTAGGAGATTTTGTGAACTTTAGATATTTAAATGAATTATATTTTGGTTATATATATGATGCAGAAATAGATGAAAATGATAAAATAGTATATACTATTCAAATAGGTGGTCAATGTCCACAATTCATTTATAAATATAAAGAAGAAAAAATTATTGGCCTAAAAAATAGACCATAATTGTTTGAATAATTAATAAAATGGTTACTAAATAAATTGTTAGTAACCATTTTATTTTGAGAAAAATTATTAAAAATTCGATATTGGAAAGCAAAAAACACCGTTGGAGCGGTGTTTTCATTTGTTGATAAACCAAGGAGTAGGCTGTTAATAAACTTTCTCCATTTTTGTTATAAACTATAAGTTGAAATTATATAATTAGTTTTACTTTTTTAATTTTTCCATAAAGTCTTTAATAGCTCTTTCATAAGAACCTGTATCTTTAGGATTGTAATATTTTTTATCTATTAATGAATCTGGCATATATTGTTGTTTAACATAGCCTTTAGGATAATCATGTGGATATAGATAAGTATGTTTACCTGATTTTAATTCTTTATTTAAAATGTGTGGAGGTATTTGCATAGATGTTAATTCATCTAAATCGGCATCCGCTTCATTTATAGCTAAGTATGTTGAGTTACTCTTTGGAGAAGTAGCTAAATCAACAACTGCGTAAGCTAATGGAATGCGTGCTTCAGGCAGACCAATTTCTAAGGCAGCATGACAAGCTGCATATACTCTAGGTCCTACATTTGGATTCCCTAAGCCTATATCTTCATAAGCACTAATCATTAATCTACGTGCTATAAATTCTAAATCTTCTGATTTTAATAATCTAGCTAAATAATGAATAGCGGCATCTGGATCACTACCACGGATAGATTTAATCATAGCGGAAGTGATATCATAATATGATTCACCTTCAGAATCAATTGCGAATGATTTTTTACCGATTAATGCCTTAACGTTTTCTAATGTTAATTCATTTTCATCAAGCATGTTTGCAATTTCTAGCATATTTAATGCAGATCTTACCTCACAAGAAGATACAACAGAAATGTATTTTAAAATATCATCACTAATGTTTTTCATGTTTTGTTTAACTATAGTTTGTTTTAATAAATTAATGATATCTTGTTCAGTAATTTCATTTAAACGATATACATGGGCTCTAGAGCGTATGGCTGGATTGATAGCGCGATATGGATTTTCAGTAGTTAACCCAACTAATGTTACTAAACCAGATTCTACATATGGAAGTAAGAAGTCTTGTATATCTTTTTTCATTCTATGGATTTCATCTATTATTAATATTGTATTATCATACATTTTAGCTGTATCTATAATATCTTTAAGCTTAGTCTTGTTATCACAAGAAGCATTAAACTCAAATGTTTGTAGTGAGTAATAAGTACTTATTACATGAGCAATAGATGTTTTACCACATCCTGCAGGACCATATAAGATTAAAGAACATAATTGATTATTATCAATCATTTTTCTTATTACACCATTTTTTCCAACTAAATGATCTTGACCTATAATTTCATCAAAAGAGTTAGGTCTAACTCTAAACGCTAATGGTTTCATCTACATCACCTTTTTTAATTATACCAAAAAGGTGATATATTTAAAATATTTTCTTAATATTTCCGCCTAATATTCCACCAATACCACCCATTAAAATTTGAATACAAACTTTAAGGGCATTAATGTCAAATACATTAGTAGAAAAGAACGATATTAATTTTATAATTAGTAAGTGAATTATGACAACAATAATACCTATAATTAATCCTCTTTTTCTAAAATGATTTGCATACCCAAATCCTAATAGCCCTAGTCCTATAGAGCTGATTATTAAGGTTACTGTTGTGTTTAAGTTAGTTAAAGTTTTAGATATTATTAATGAATATACAAGTCCGTATAATAAAATATATATAAACATTACAATTGTTATTTTAATAAAAAATTTTAATGTGTTCACGTTATCACCATATAAATATATGAATATTTAATTATTAGTATGTTAAGAATATATTTGGTGGTTACATGTTTTATTTTGAAATATTTTTAAAAGTATTAGTTATATATATTTTATTAATAATAGCCTTAAGGATATTAGGTAAAAGAGAAGTAGGAGAATTATCATTATTTGATTTAGTAATTTTATTAATTATGGCTGATATAGCTTCAATGGGACTTGATAACCCAGAATTTACTATCGCTAGTTATGTATGTGTAGGATCTTTAGTTTTATTTCAAAGAGTAATAAGTATAATAGTAATTAGGTTTGCTAGGCTAAGAAGTGTCATGGATGGGACATCAAGAATAATAGTTTTAGATTCTAAATTATTTATAAAAAATATGAAGAAAGAAAGATATACAATAGATGATTTAATAGCTCAAATGAGACTAGAACATATTATGGATATAGATGAAATAAAACTAGCAATACTTGAAACTAACGGTACATTATCTATATTTAGAAATAGTCAATTTGATATGATTAAATTGCCAATAATAACTTCAGGTATTATATCTGATGAAGCATTAATGGTTTTTGGAATTACAAAAGAAGAGTTTATAAAACTATTAAATAGAATGGGAATAGATTATAAAAAAGTTTTGTATTGTTCTATATCTAAAGAGTGTTTAACTTTTTATTTTTCTTCCAAAAAAGATAAAGAATTAATAGGCCATAAAGTATCGTGGAAAGAACTAATGTAAGTATAGAGGTTATTAATAAATTTATCATTAAATATCCTAATATAGTTGATAATATATAGGTTATTTCTTTTAAGTTAAATGAGATTTTTATATATTTATTTGCAAATATAAATAACAACAAAAATCTTAATATATATAATACTTTTATACTCATTAGATAACCATTATTACCTAATTTATTACTTAAAACAGGTATTAATATTAAGAAAATTATAGAAGATATTAGTGTTGATATTAATATCTTTTTTTCTTTTTTAAATGATTCTAATATAACAATGAATACAGGATTAAAAAAAGATAACATTATATAAGGTGATAATGACTTTACAATTGATACAGAAGATGTATCGTTATAAAGAATGAATAAGGCTTTTTCAGGATAAAATATGCATATAACAAAATTTAAGATTGCGATAAATAAAGTTATTAAAAATGTGTTTTCTAAAAGTTTGTAGAGTTTATCATTATTATGATTTTTAGTTATAAGTGGAAATGTATATTTTGCGATACTTATAACTGCAAATTTAGTGAAAATCATTAATGGTATAGCGTATGATGAAACTTGAGTATAGAATATCGTTGATGAATATATATCAACATTATTTTTAGACATTATGTAATAAAAGAATAATGGTTCTAAATATGCGGTAAGGGTTAGTATTAATTGTTCTACAGTCAGGGGAGTAGCTTGTTTCAATATATTTTTTTCAAAGCCTGTTGGCTTAAATCTTAAGTCTTTTAGTGTGTATTTGTGTTTTAGTTTTAACACTAAATAAACAAAAGAAAATATCTCTGAAATCATTAATGCTAAAAAGGTGATTAGTATTTTAAAGTTTAATGATTTTTCCTTAAAAATAAAAAGTAATACGAATGTTATAACAAACTTTGCAACTTGTTCTAGTATGTTAGAAATATAAGATAGACTATACTTATTATTTGCTTCTAAATAGCCTTTGATTATACCTGAAATATTTGAAAAATAAATTAATGGAATACACAAAATTAATGGAAAATATATAAATGAATTTTCATAAATTTTAGTGTAAATTGGAAATGATAATAGTAGAATAATTGAGATAATTGTAGAGGTTACAAAGGTTATGTTTAAAGCGGATTTAAGAATCGTTTTTGTGGTGTTTGCTTTAGATGCAATATTTTGATTGACGACCGTAGAAATAGAAAAAGATGATAAAGACAACATTAAACTTAATGTTGGGAGTATCATCGACACTATTCTCATACCTTCAATTGTTAGTATTCTAGATAATAAAAATCTATAAATAAGTCCTAAAACTTTAATAACTACTGCTATTATGAATATTAATTCAAAATTGTTTAGCTTTTTTTTCATTTAATTAACCTAATTTCATTCAATATATGATATAATACATTATATGTATTGGAGGTTTTTACTATGAATTTAAAAAATTATGTTGCAAGTATTATTGATTACCCAAAAGAAGGTATCATTTTTAGAGATATTACTCCTTTAATGGGTAACGGTGAAGCTTATAAATTTTCTGTTGATCAAATGACAGAATTTGCTAAAAGTAAAGGGGCTACTGTAATTGTTGGTCCTGAAGCTAGAGGTTTTATTTTTGGTTGTCCAGTAGCGACTAATTTAGGTATTGGATTTGCACCTATTAGAAAACCTGGTAAATTACCAAGAAAGACATTAGAAGAACAATATGATTTAGAATATGGTTCAAATACATTATGTATTCATGCAGATGCTTTAAAACCTGGTGATAAAGTTATTATTATTGATGACTTATTAGCTACTGGTGGTACAGTTAAGGCTACTATCAACTTATGTGAAAAGTTAGGTGCTGAAGTTGTTGGTGTTGCATGTTTAATTGAATTAGTTGAATTAAATGGTAGAGAAGTATTAAAAGGATATGATGTTTTATCATTAATGGAATACTAAGATTTTTTATTTTTTCTTGATGGGAGTTGATTTTTATGGATGTAACTTATAATGATTTATACATGATTACAAGTGAATACATTCATTCTGAAAAGGATCAAAAGATGATTCGTAAGGCTTTTGAAATGGCTGATTATTTACATAAGAATCAGTTTAGAACAAGTGGAGAGCCATACATAATTCATCCACTAAGTGTCGCTATTATTTTAGCTGAACTTAATGTTGGTCCAGCTACTATTTGTGCAGGTTTATTACATGATACAGTTGAAGATACAGGTGTAACTTTAGAAACTATTACAAAAGAGTTTGACGCTGATATTGCGTTATTAGTTGATGGTGTTACAAAGCTTACTAAAATGCAATTTACTTCTTTAGAACAAAAACAAGCTGAAAATCATCAACATATGTTATTAGCTATGTCAAAGGATATTCGTGTTATTGTGGTTAAGCTTGCTGACCGTTTACATAACATTCGTACACTTACTGCGTTAGCTCCAGAAAAACAAGCTAGAATAGCTAGAGAAACTTTAGAAATTTATGCACCACTAGCTCATAAACTAGGGATGTTCAAAATCAAAGCTGAATTAGAAGATACTGCACTTAGATATGTAGATTCAACTATGTATTTAAAAATCACTAACCAAATCAAGAATACTGCTTCAGTTAGAATCAATAGTATTGATACTACTGTAGAAGAAATAAAGAAAATTTTAGAACCACATAATATTTCTAATTATGAAATAAAGGGTCGTATAAAAAATAAATACAGTATTTACAAAAAGATGATTAATCAAAAGAAAGAATTTGAAGATATTTATGATATCATAGCTATTCGTGTAATTGTTAATACTGTAGGTGAATGTTATCAAGTTTTAGGTATTATCCACGCTAACTATACTCCTGTTCCTAAGAGATTTAAGGATTATATTGCTGTACCTAAACCTAATATGTATCAATCATTACATACGACTGTTATCGGTCCTAAGGGATTAATATTTGAAGTTCAAATTAGAACAGTTGAGATGGATAAGGTTGCTGAACTTGGTATCGCCGCTCACTGGGCTTATAAAGAAAATGTTGAATATTCAAAAGAAAAAGAACAATTTGAAATTGCTCAAAAACTTAAATGGTATGGTGACTTGTTAAAGTTCTCTGAAGAAGAAAAAACAGGAGAAGCTAAAGAATTCGTTACTACTATTAAAGAAGAAATTCTTAATACTAACGTGTATGTATATACACCAACTGGTGATGTTATTGACTTACCAAGAGGTGCTACACCATTAGATTTCGCTTATAAGATTCATACAAATATTGGTAATAAAACAGTAGGAGCTATGGTTAATAACCGTATTGTTCCACTTGATTATGAACTTAAAAATGGAGATATTATCTCTATTAAAACTAATAAGAATTCTTTTGGACCTTCTGAAAACTGGTTAAAGATTGCTCAAACAGCACATGCTAGACATAAAATCAGAAACTTCCTTAATAAACAAAATAGAGATATTTCTGTTTCACAAGGTAAGGAAGCTTTAGAACAAGAATTTAAACAAAATCGTTTAACTGTAGATATAGATGATGCATTTGTTGTTAAATTCTTCTCTAAAAATAATATTAATTCACTAGAAGAATTATACTGTGAAATAGGTAGAGGAAATTTATCTAGTAAAACAGTACTTAATAAATATACAGGTGAAAACCGTACTACAGAAGATGCTTTACAAAAACAAATGGAAAGATCACAACGTATTTTAACTACACATTCAGAAACAGGTGTTGTAGTTGAAGGTTTATCTAATCCACAATTAAAATTAGGTAGTTGTTGTAATCCTATTCCAGGTGATATTATTATGGGTTATATCACTAAAGGTTATGGTATTGTTGTTCATCATAAGAATTGTAAAAATGCTTCAACTTTCGCTAAAGAAAGATTGATTCATTTAGATTGGGCAACTAATATTGATCGTAAATATCAAGTATCTATAAAGATTACTGCTGTAACAAGCCCTACTTTATTAGTTGATATTATGAACACTGTATCAGCTAATGGTTTATCTATTTTATCTATCAACGCAAATAACAATAACAATTTAGAAACAATCGTCAAATTAAAAGTTTTAACAACAGGTTTAGTTGATTTAGAAAAGATGATTGTTAATATGAAAAAGATTAAATCTGTTCATAACATTGAAAGAGAAAATCTATGAGAGCGATAGTTCAAAGATCACTAGAAGCTAGTTGTGTTGTTGATGGTAATGTTACAGGTAGTATAGATAAGGGATTTATGATATTAGTTGGTTTTACACATACTGATACCTTAGATGAAATTAAACTTTTAACTAGAAAGATTGCTGGTTTAAGAGTATTTGAGGATGAATGTGGGAAACTAAATAAGAGTATTAAAGATGTGAATGGTAGCATATTAGCTATATCACAATTCACATTATATGCAGATTGTAAAAGAGGTAATAGACCATCTTTTACAGATGCGATGTATTATGAAAAGGCAAATGATATGTTTAATATCTTTGTAGAGGAATTAAGACAATATGATATAAAAGTTGAAACAGGTGTATTTGGTGCTGATATGAAAATTAAGTTCACTAATGATGGTCCTGTAACAATTATATTAGATAATGAAACTTTAAAATAAGAGGGTGTTTATTTTGAAACCATTTTACTTTAATGAACAACATTACACTGATTTTAATGAATTAGGTAATGCGTTTATTGATAATTATGAACAAGCATTAATGGCTATTAAAACAAAAGAATTTATATCTTTTGCAAAATCAAATAAAGAATATAAACCTATTGTTTTTGACGCTTTATATGAGTCTAAAACCCTACAAAGTGTATTAGCAATAATTATATATGCATTTACTGGTAAGCTTATTATTGGTGGTAAGGCTTACAATAACATTGATGAAATTATTGATGATTTAGATACTAATGAATGCGTTAGACTATTCTTAGAGGATAAAGGTTTAAGAAAAACTATTCTTCCATTAATTGAAGATGAAACTCTTAAATTAAACTTTATGAGTGTAGAAGATAACCATTTTGATGAATTCTCTTATAAGTATTTAAGAAACTATAAGCTAAGAGATCCAAATGTAAATATCGATGAATTAAATAATGTATTTACATCAAAAGATAAATTCCAATCTGCTTATCAATTATTCAAGAATGAAGATTTCTTATTAAAGCTTACATATAAATATAACTTAACAGAAGTTATGAAAATAAGAAGAGCTATTAATCCTGTATTTGATGGCTTAAATCTTGTTAAAGAACCGTCAAATATTGAAGATATAATGTCTGTTGTTAAAACAGGTTTCTATTTAGGATTAGGTAAAACTTATGGTAAGTTTAAATATAAATCTATTAGAGCTTTAGATATTTTAGATGAAGTATCAAAAAGATATAAGAAGGCTATTAAGTCTGATGATTTAATGGCTCATAAAGAATTCTATTTATCGTATTTAAAGTTTGTTGAATTATATAATAAACAAGAAATTGTTATAAAGAAAAAATATGTAGAATATGATTTTAATATTCCATATTGTGATACATTTATTAATAATGTAATCGTAGAAAAATACGGTATTACTAATTTTAATGAAACTAAAGAAGAAATATTAGTTCCATGTTATAGTTTAAGTAGATTAAGAAAAGCTATTAAACAACATCAATCTTATATTAGACTTAATATAATCTTTGTTGTTATTAGTGCTATATTATATTTAATCACTTATATTATTCCACCTATTTCTAGAGGATTTAATGGTGTATTTGGAGTATTTGATATAGTATTTTTAATTAGTATATTTATGGTTTTATCTTTAACGATAGTAATTTTTGTTAAAAATAAAATTGATGAACGTAGATATAATGAATTATGTAAATTAAGATATTATAGAAAGAATTACAATGTTTTAACAAAACTTCAAAAAGAAGATATGGAAAGAATTTTATCTATTGAAGATATTCATTCTAAAAAAGCAGATCATTATTACGCTATCATAGGTTCTTTTGTAAACTCATTCTTAGCTATAGCTTCATCATTATTAGTTATAATGATTATAGTTATTGCGGTTCCTTTATTAGATGAAGGTTTTATTGGATTAGCTGATTTATTAAAATCATATTATATTCCAGCACACGTTAATGAAGCAATAGACCCACAAGCATTATTAATGCCTGCAATCGCATCTACACTTCCTTTATTCTTTGGTATTATCCGTCATAAGAAGAGTAGATGTTCAAATATACTAAGTGTATTATTTGGTATTTTAGTTACTATTATATTTACTATTATTTTATAGGTGTTTTATGAGAGTATATATGCAAAGTTTAGGATGTGCAAAAAATCAAGTCGATAGTGAAATGATTTTAGGTACATTAAAAGAAAATATTACTTTAGTTAAAGAGCCTAATGAGGCTGAGTTAATTATTATTAATACTTGTGCATTTATTGAACCAGCCAGAAAAGAAGCTATTGAAACCATTTTAGAAATGGTTGAATATAAAATGGACAATAATGCAAAACTAATTGTGTGTGGTTGTTTACCACAAAGATATAAAGATGAAATAGCTAATCTTATTCCAGAGGTAGATAGATTTATTTCTATTTCTGAATATAATGACTTACCTATGATTATTAATAATGTTATTAAAAGTGATTATAAATACAGTTTAGAGTTTTCACCTTTAAATCGTATTTATTCAACTCCTAATTACATGAGATATGTTAAGATTTCTGAAGGTTGTTTAAATAGATGTGCATTCTGTGCTATTCCATTAATTAGAGGAAATTTAAAGAGTAGAACTATTGAATCTATTGTTGAAGAAGTAAAAACAGAAGTAAATAGTGGTGTATATGAAATAAATCTTATTTCACAAGATACTACTAAATATGGTTGGGATTTATATAATAAACTAGCTATTGTAGATTTACTTTCTGAATTAGTTAAGATTGAAGGCGATTTTAAGATTAGATTACTATATCTATATCCTGAAATTGTTACTGATGAATTAATAGATTTCATTAAGAATAACGATAAGGTTATGAAGTATTTTGATATTCCTATTCAACATAGTGAGGATAAAGTTTTAAAAGCTATGTTACGTCGTGGGGATAAGGAATTAATTGTTAATTTATTAAAGAAGATTAGAAAAGAAATTCCAAACGCTACATTAAGAACTACGTTAATGGTTGGTTTCCCATATGAGGAAGAAAAAGATGTAAATAATATGATTGAATTTATTAAAGATATTAAATTTGATCATTTAGGGGCTTTCGCATTTTCTTTAGAAGAAGGAACTCCTGCTTGTGAGTATCCAAACGTTATTAAAGAAAGTGTTAAACAAAAACGTTATGATAAATTAATGAAAGCTCAAAGCGAAATTGCGTTAGAGTTAAAACGTAGTAAAATTGGTACTGTAATAAAAGATGCGTTTATTATAGGTTATGATGAAGAAGCATTTATGTATATCGCTAGAAGTGAAGAATTCGCTCCTGATGAAGTTGACGGTTGTATATATGTTGCGGCTAGATATGAACTAGAATTAGGACAAAGAGTAAATGTTAAGATATTAGATGCTGATCACTATACATTAACAGGAGAACAAGTAGAATGAAGTTAAATGTTGTTTTATATCATCCTGAAATCCCTCAAAACACAGGTAACATTATGCGTAGCTGTGTAGGGTTTAATGCTAAATTGCATTTAATTAAACCATTAGGTTTTGAACTAGATGAAAAGAAATTAAGAAGAAGCTGTGTAGATTATTTTGATTATTTAAACTATGAAGTTTATGAAAACTGGGATGATTTTAAATCTAAAAATCCTGGTAAATATTATTTCTTTACTAGATATGGACATAAAAGTCCTATTGATATTGATTTTAAAAAAGAAGAAGATAAAGATATTTACTTAGTTTTAGGTGCTGAATCTACAGGTATTGCTTATGATATTTTAAAGGATAATTTAGATGATTGTTATCGTATTCCAACTACTGATAGAGTAAGAAGTTTAAATTTAAGTAACTGTGCCGCTATTGTAATGTTTTTAGCGTCTAGTCAAATAACAGATCCTTTAATTTATTCTGATGAACCAGAATGTTTTAAAGGAAAAGATTTTATTGAAAATGTAAATATTGATGAGCTTACTAAAGTTCACAAAGAATATTAATAGAAAGGAATTTGTATTATGGCAATTTTACATGTAACAAAAGATAATTTTGAAGAAACTATTAAAGAAGGGACTGTATTATTAGACTTCTGGGCACCTTGGTGTGGTCCTTGTCGTATGTTAGGTCCTGTATTAGAAGAATTAGATAAAGAAAATTTAGTTAAAATTGGTAAAGTTAATGTAGATGAAGAAGATGATTTATCAGCTGCATTTGGTATTTCTTCTATTCCAGCTTTATTCTTAGTTAAAGATGGTAAAGTAGTTAAGAAAACATTAGGTTACCAAGGATTAGAAGCATTAAAGGAATTTGTAAAATGATTTATGATTCTATAATTATTGGAAAAGGACCAGCAGGTATTAGCGCGGCTATTTATCTTAAAAGATTTGGGTTTAATCCTTTAGTTATTGGTAAAGATGGTGGTGCCTTAGAAAAGGCTCATTTAATTGAAAACTATTATGGTATTGATAGTATATCTGGTAATGATTTAATTGAAAAAGGTATTAATCAAGCTAAAAGATTAGGTATAGAAGTATTAACTGAAGAAGTTATTGATATTAGTTTTTTTGATAACTTAACAGTTACAACAAAGAATAATATGTATCAAGCTAAAACTATTGTCTTAGCTTTAGGTGCTTCACGTAATCGTTACGCTAAGGCTGATAAGTTTGAAGGTGTTTCATATTGTGCTACTTGTGATGGATTCTTTTACCGTAAGAAAAGATTAGCTTTAATTGGTAATACTTCATATATGAAACATGAATTAGATGTACTTTCTAATATATCTAATGATATAACTATTTTTACTGATGGATTAGATCTTGAAGTTGAAATAGAACCAAAGTTTAAAGTTATAACTGATAAGATTACTGATATAAAAGGTGATGAAAGAATTAAATCAATTGTTGCTGGAAACATTGAAGTTGAAATTGATGGAGCGTTCATTGCCAAAGGTAATGCATCTGGATTTACTATAGCTAAGCATTTAGGAATAGCACTTGATAATAATTCAATTATCGTTGATAAAGACTTTATGACTAATATACCTGGTATATTTGCATGTGGTGATATTATTGGTGGATTATTACAAGTAAGTAAAGCTGTATCTGATGGAGCTTTATGTGCTAGCGGTGTTAATAAGTTTTTAAAGAACTAGGAAAAAAATCCTAGTTTTTTTGTATTAAAAAAACCAACTTAAGTTGGCTTTTAATCATAATGTATTGCATCTAATTTAAATGTCTCTATATATGGAACAATATCGTTATATTGTCTTAAGTAATCATCAATTATGACTTTTTCATAATCATCATTAGAATTTTCAAATAAATTTGCAGAATGATATAAAAATACATATAAATGATTATTACAATAATTAATAATTGTTTTAAAATTATCTACACCTGCTAACTCGTAATACTTTTTAATAGTAGAAGGAGTAAATACTTTAAATGCTTCATGAGTATCATTTACATAAATATTAAATGCTTTATTGAAATCAATGTGTTCGAATTCTAAAAATTCATAATTTTTAGGTTTATTTTTAAAGTATTCTTCTTTAATAATAAAATCACAAGGTAAATTCATAAATTCAATATCATAGAATCTTCCTTTAAAGTCTGTAATTGTAGTAGTTGATTTCCCTGTAGATTGTGTATGAGTTGCGTGTAAGTCAAAAGAAGTAGTTTTATAACCTTTAACTTCATCAACAATTCCATCTGTAAAACGGAATGTAGTAGCTGAAGGAATAAGCTTATAACTTTTAATGATTTCTTTATAATTATCATATTCCTTTAATACAGGAATAAATTCTATAGTTGATTTATGTTTTTTAAGTACATCAGGAATTACATTATTCTTAAATGGTACAGATATTTTAACATAATAGAATATAGCTAACGCAATAACCCAACCTATTAAATACATAATTATCATAAATCCAAAAGTTATAAATGATAATATAATAGGTATAGGTAGTAGTATTAATGATATAACTAGTAATCTTTTAAATTTAGCTTTATTTTTTTTGATTTCTTCCATAAATCTCACCTCTAAATTAGATATATTATATAACTTTTTCTTAAAATAATAAATATTTATTAATTAATATCATATATTTAATTGTAGGTGATATAAATGAACGATCCAATTTTATTTATTAATAGTGTAAGTGATAAAAAAGAAGGAACATCAAATCAAGATTATTACGACAGTAGAGAAAACGATATTAATAAAAAAAAGCTTGTTAAACATAGAATAGATGATATAAAGGCTATGAGTTTTTTTAATATTAGTATATATGTAAAGGTAAAGACTAAAGTAGATAATTATGAAGGAATATTTAATAATGTAGACGAAGATTATATATATTTAATTAATAAAAACGCAATAAATAAAATATATATAGATGATATAGAAGACATTGTTGTTAGAAAAAGATAAAGTTACTAAAGAAATTTAGTAATTTTTTTTAATTTTTATAAAATTTTTGTGGAAGATTATAAAAAAATAAGTTATAATTGAAAATAGCAATATACTTTAATATTTATATATTAAAAAATCGGATAAAATTTAATAGAAGGAAGGAAAGATTATGCAAAAAGTAGATTTTTTTGAAAGAGTTGCGAAATACAACTATGGTATGGTTTCTAAATTAATTTTAGGTGAAGAAGATACAAAGGTTTATTATGCTGAAATTGAAAATTTATTAAGAAGATATACTAAAGTAAGTAAACGTGATGGTTGGAAACATGAAACATTCAACTACAAAAGAGAATGTATTGTTAAAATGACAGTTAGAGGTAAAACATTATCAGTATTTACTGCTGATTCTGCAACTGAATATGAAAACTCAGCTAAGTTAGCTGAAACTGTTCATACTAAGAATACTTATTCTAGATTCCCATATTGTCATAAAATTAATAATAAATATCGTTTAAAATTAGTTTTAAGATTAATCACTAATATGTTAGAAAAACGTGGAGCTGTTGCAAGTGATGTTGAACCAGTTGATTATTCTAAATTATTAAAGACTAGAAGTGTTGAACAATTAGTTGTTGAAGGTTTAGTTAAACATGTTAAACAACATGAAATTAAAACAGTTGAAACTGTTAAATCAACTGAAGTTAGCGAATTATTAGATGATGTAGTAGCTAAAGAAGAAGTTTTAGAATTAGTTACTAGAGTTAAAAAGAACGATAAATATAAATTAGAAATCGTTAATATTGATACTATTTCACAACATTTCAATAATGGTGAAACAGTTACTTTAGAAGAAGTTAAGAATCGTGTACCATTCTTTAATAGACGTGCTACTGCCTTAAAGGTATTAGCTAGAGGTGAATTAGACAAGAAATTAACTTTCGTTGCTGATGATTATTCTATGGACGCTATTAAGATGATTTTATTAGTTGGCGGTACTGTTGTTAAAAATAAGAAACAATAACTGTTATTAAAATGGCTTTTAAAGCCATTTTTTCTTTTATCTAGGTATATTTTGTGGTATAATTCTTCCTATAGAAGAAGTTTCCTTGCATAACCTTCTTCTAAAATAAGAAAACAAGGTGGTAAAAATATGAAGATGAATGTGAGATTCCTTTGTGAATCAGCTGTTGTTGCTGCATTATATGCGGTATTAACATGGGTTTTAGCCCCAATATCTTATGGTCCTATTCAATTTAGGATTTCTGAAATTTTAGTGTTATTAGTATTTTTTAATCCTAAGTATGCTTATGCTATTATACTTGGATGTTTTGTTTCTAACACTACATCTAGTTTAGGTTGGTATGATATGGTGTTTGGTACACTTGCTACTACACTTGCAGTACTTCCAATGATTAAAACTAAGCGTATTGGTATAGCTTCTATATACCCAGTTATTGGTAATGCATTAATAGTTTCATTTGAGTTATGGTTAGCATTTAAAGAACCTGGTGTATTCTTTTTTAATGTAGGTACGATAGCTTTAGGAGAAGCTGTTGTGTTATTTGGTTTAGGGATACCTTTTTATTTAGGTTTAAGTAATAATGCTAGTATGTGTGAATTATTAGAAATAGATAGTTCTAAAATAGTTAACAAAAGAAAATTTAGTATAGATAAATGTTTATATGTGTTATTTGGTGTATTATGTTTAATATTCTATTTTGCATTACCTATAAGTGATGGAGTAACTATGATGAGTGTATTTAATCAACATAAGTTATTTATTATTTTTCCAGTAATATGTATTTTAAGTGTGGTTATTGGTTTCATTCTTAAGGGCAAGCTTAGAATGATATTAGAGTATGTATTATTAGTTTTATTATTTGGTTTATGGATTACATCAGGTGTTTTATCTTATAAAGATAGTAGTTTATTTCCAGGTGTTTATTACTTTTTATTTGTATTAATTATTATATTAAATGCCGTATTTATAATATCTACATTTAAGAAAGAAGAGATTGTTGATGGAGTTAAAGAATGTTAATAACATATTAAATACTATTCCTAGTGATGTTACTTTAGTAGCGGCTACTAAATATGTAGATAGTAATGATATGAAAAAATTATTAGAATTTAATATTAATAACTTTGGTGAAAATAGAGTAGATTCATTTTTGAATAAGTATGTTGATTTATTAGATTATGATATTACTTGGCATTTTATAGGTCATTTACAACGTAATAAAGCTAAGTTAGTAGTAGATAAAATAGATTATTTACATTCATTAGATTCTTTAGAATTAGCTAAAATGATTGATAAATTAAGAGATAAACCTCTTAAATGTTTTATTGAAGTTAATATAAATGAAGAAGCTAATAAAAATGGTGTTAGATTAGAAGATTTAGATTATTTTGTTAGTGAAGTTATTAAGTATAATAATATAGATATTGTTGGTTTTATGTGTATGACAGTTAAAGAGTCAGAAAATAAATACGAACAGTTTTTAAGACTTACAAATACCATGAAAGAAGTTAATGAAAAGTATGGATTAAATATGAAGGATTTATCTATGGGTATGAGTGATGATTATCTTGATGCCATTAAAGCCGGTAGTACTTTTGTTAGATTAGGTAGAATATTATGGATGTAAAGGAATTAGAGTTTTTTAAAAAACAGATATCATCATATATTGATAAGGCTTATAGTGGTGGTGTAGGTATATCTATGTTTATAGATCTTACAAAACAAGCTATTATTAATAATATGAATACATCAGGTATAGAAGTATTATTTGATGGTGGATTTGATGATGCTGAATATAAAAGAGCTTTATTTATGCCTATTGGATATGAGGCGGATTTTAAGATAAGAGTTTATGAGATCATTTATAATCAAAAATATTTTAGTTTTAATCATCGTAATGTTTTAGGTAGTTTAATGAGTTTAGGTATTAAACGTGAAAGTATTGGTGATATAATATTCATTGATAAAAAGATTTATTTTGCTTGTACAGAAGAGATTAATGCTTATATTTTAAATGAATTTAAAATGGTTAGTCATGCAAGTATAGAATTAAAAGAAGTTAATGATAGATTAAAAGTAATAAGAGAAATAGAAGAAAAAACTGTAGTTGTTTCTTCTATGAGATTAGATGTGATTATTTCTAATGCTTATAATCTTAGTCGTAATGAAGCTAATGAATTTATAGAAGGTGGCTTAGTTAGTGTAAATCATTTAGAGTGTACTAATAATAGTAAACAAATTAAAGAAAATGATGTTATAAGTGTTAGACATAAGGGTAGAGTTTATGTTAATGAAATTATTAGAAAAACGAAGAGTGATCGTTTAGCTATAAAAATAGGTTTTTTAAAATAGGAGGTTTAGCTATGATTGGTATTATTGCAGCTATGGAAGATGAAATGTCTATATTATTAGACAAGTTAAATTTAAGTGTTTATGAACAAGTATGTGGTTGTAAGTTTTATTTAGGTAGAGTAAATGAAACAGATGTAGTTTTAACTACTTGTGGTGTTGGTAAGGTTAATGCGGCTATTGCGGCTAGTGTAATGGTTGAGTTTTATGAATGTGATTTAATTATTAATACTGGTATTGCTGGTGGTATTACAGGAGTTAATACTAAGGATGTAGTAATTGGAAGTAAGTTAATGTATCATGATTTTGATGTTACAGCTTTTGGTTATGCATATGGACAAGTTCCTGGTATGCCTAAATCTTTTATTCCAAGTTTAGATAGTATTGTTATGTTTAAAAAGATTTTAAATGAACAAAAGATAGATTATAAGGAAGCAATAATTTATTCTGGTGATGTTTTTGTAAGTAATAAAGACGTATTAAAGAATGTTGATACTAGTGTTCCTTGTATTGCTGAAATGGAAGGTGCGGCTATTGCTCATGTATGTGTAAAATCAGGTGTTGATTTTATAGTTGTAAGATATGTAAGTGATATAGTTGGAGAAGCCAGTCAAATTGATGATTATAAAGCATTTGAAACTGAAATGGCTAATCGTTCTAGTGAAATTTGTTTAAATATTTTAAATAAATTAGCATATTAATTTAATAACAGTTAATAATAAAGATGGTGAGAAGAATGTATCTAACCATCTTTATTTTATTTATGGTAATTTTAGTAATGTCAACTTCAATAAATGTAAATATTAAAAGCGTTAACGATAATTTAAAGATTGATGTTAGAGTCGGCTTTATAAGATTTGTTATACCTCATCAAAGGTTAATCAGGAAAATGATTGATGATAGTAAAATTAAGACTAATACAGAATTATCAAAGGATTTAAAGAATTTCTTCATTAATAGTAGAAAATATGCTAAAAATATCTTTAAACATTCTCGAGTAGAAAAGTTTTATATTGCTAAATTTTCGAAAGAAGATCTTTACCTAAATCCAATTTTAAATGGACTTTATATTATATCATTAAATCAATTCAAATCTTTTTTATATAATAATTTTAAATTAGTAGATGATAGTGAGATTAGATTAATCAAAGATGAACTATACGATAATATAGATTACTTTATATGCTTGAAAACAGATTTTATAAGCCTTCTTACCGCATTAATGAAAGGAAAATAAATATGGGAAATATTACAGATTTATTAAACATTTCTTTAAATAGACTTAAGGAAATGGTGGATGCTAATACTATTATAGGTTCACCTATTATGCATGAGGATAAAGTTATTATTCCAGTATCTAAGCTTTATTTAGGTTTTGTTAGCGGTGGTAGTGATATTAAGCCTAATACCAGTAAAGAAGAGATTTTATTTGGTGGAGGTACTGGTGGAGGATTAGGTATTACTCCTGTATGTTTTTTAGTTATTAATAAGAGTGAAGTTACTATTTTGTCAATTACAGAAAGTACACATATATTAGAGAAATTAGTAGACTTAATACCAGAAACAGTTAATAAGTGTAAAACGTTATTTGTTAACAATGTAGATACTTGAAAAAGTATCTTTTTTTCTTTATAATCATTTAAAGGTGATTAAAATGAAATTTTACGCAATTAAATGTGATACAGATAATGTTATATTTGAATCATGGGATGAAGCAAAAGAATTTATGGTAGGTAAAAAGAATATTAAACAAAAGTCTTTTAAGACTTATGAAGAAGCTAAGATGTTTTTAGTTGGTGAAGAACAGGTAGTTAAATATGATATTCCTACATGTTATATTGATGGATCATATGATGCGACAACAGGATGTTATTCTTTTGGTGGAGTATTAATTATTGATAATATCAATTATCAATTTAACAAGAAGTTTGAGGCTGATGAGTATTCATCAAGCCGTAATGTGGCTGGTGAAATTAAAGGTGCTTCATATATTATTAATCACTGTATTAAAAATAATATAAAAGAGATGAATTTATATTATGATTATGCTGGTATTGAACAATGGTATAATGGAAGTTGGCAAGCTAAAATGCCTATTGCGTTAAAATATGTTGAATTTGTAAATAGTGTTAAAGATAAGATTAAAGTTAATTTTATTAAGGTTAAAAGTCATAGTAATGATAAGTATAATGATTTAGCTGATTCACTTGCTAAGAAAGCTTTAGGTATAAAATAATGAATGTTAAATTAATTAAGTTAAGTATAGACTATTACGATGAACTAGCCAGTATGATAGAAGAATGGAAGATTGATCAAGAACTTAACCATACTAATCATTCACCATGGGCGATATTTAAAAATGATTATCATGATTTTAAATATTATTTAGATAACTTAGAGATGAATGAACCAAAAGATGGTAAAGTACCATATTCAACATTTTTCTTATTAGATATAGATCGTAATAGATTAATAGGCGCCGTTAATATTCGTCATTATTTAAATGAATATTTAATGATGTATGCGGGTCATATTGGAGATGGAATAAGACCATCTGAACGAGGTAGAGGCTACGCTACAGAAATGATAAGATTAGCGTTGATTGAATGTAAGAAATTAGGAATTGAAAAAGTATTAATGGTATGTGATAAATCTAATATTGCATCAGCTAAAACAATTATAAAAAATGGTGGAATTTTAGAAAATGAAATTATTGATGATAAAAGAAATATAAATCAAAGATATTGGATTAATTTAAATTAGGGGGTGTAAATTATGAAATTAGTTTTAATAGTTGGAGACGGAGCTGTTGGTAAAATGACGGTTGGTCAAGAATTAATGAAAATTACGGACCTTAGATTATTTCATAATCATATGACAATTGAACCGGTATTAGAAATATTTAATGATTTTAATGTAGATGTTATTATGAAAATGCGTTATATGATTTTTGAAGAATTTGCTAAAACTAATAATTATGGTATGATTTACACTTGTATGTGGGCTTATGATGAAAAGTCTGATTGGGATATTATGAATAAGATAATAGGTATTTTTGAGGCTGTTAATGCTGAGATATACTGTGTAGAATTAACAGCCCCATTAGATATAAGACTTAAAAGAAATGTTACAGAAAATAGACTTCAAAATAAAGCATCAAAGAAAAATATTTTAGAATCAAATGCTAGATTAATTCGTCATTCAAATGAACATAGATTTGTGAGTTTTGATGGTGAAGTTCCAATTAAGAATTTTATAAGAATAGATAATTCTAATTTAGAAGCTGAAGTTGTTGCCAGAAAAATTAAAGAAGAGTTTAATTTATAAATAAGGCCTAAACCAAAAAATGGTTTAGGCTTTTGTTATAGTTCTAAAATTATGTCATTATTTTTATATAGACTATATGCTAGCATTTCTGCATCTTCTATATTCGTACATATATAATAATCTTTATTGTTTAAATTATTTATTAAATCTGCTAACTCACTATATTTATTATTACATATGAATATTGTTATATCAGAAAATGTGGTTGATAGTAATCCTATATCTTTTTTTTCTAGGTTAGTTAAATTGATAGTAGATGGTATTATAGATATTATTCTATTTTTATTAATATTTTTAATGTCTATTAGTGTTTTTTTATAGTCATGTGGAGTTATATTATTTAATTGTCTTTTTTCTATTACTTTATTATCTAATAAAACATCACTAAAAGTATCATCTTTAAGTGTTTCTATACCTTCTTTAATTATGTCTAATGGAATACCTAATTCATTAGTGTATGCTATAACACTTAAAACATTATAAATATTTATATATCCAAATAATGTTATATTAATAGATGTTAAAAAACTATGTTTATAATATACATCAAATGATGTGTTATTCAAAGCTAGTTCTATGTTTTTAGCTATATAGTATCCTTCAGTTATACCATATGTTATTATTTTATTTTTTGAATATTTTGGTATATATCTAGAGTATAAATCATCTGAATTCATTACTATTAAAGTACCCTTTTTAATATTATTATAAAGTTTTGGGTTAAAGTAAGTATAGTTGTATAATTCTTTACCTTTTAGAGAATATCTATAATTAAGGTTAGTGAATATAATACCATTTAAATCTAATTTAGATAATTCATTATTTAGAATAGTAGAAGTATCTATATTAATTGTTACATGTTTAATGTTATGGTTGTTAAAGATTTGATAACTTGGATATAGTGAATCTAATGGTTTAGAAGTTTTATAACATCTGTCTAAATATTTTATTTTATTATCTGATATTAAAGCTGTTAAGCTTAATTTATCAAAAATATTATTTAAAAATTTGGATACTGTATCATTGCCATTCATACCAATTATACCTACAGTATAAATTGGTTTATAATGATAATATAGTTTTAGTAATCTAATATATTCTTCATTGATATTGTTAACTTTAATGTGGGGTAAATTTAAGAATAAAGTTTTATTTGTAACTATAAATGCGGCTCCGTTTTTAATAGCTAGCTTAGTATTAAGTTTATTACCATCAGTTGATACATATAGATAATTAGATTTTACTTTATTAGGATTATTAGTTACACCGTATATTTCAATATTAAGTTTTAAGTTAGGATATAGTTTATTTATATTCATCTTGGCCTCCTATGGTTATTTTTAGTTGAAATATAGAATTTATACTAAATATTTTTAAAAAAATTGTCAAAAATATTTAATAATTAACATTAAAATGTTATTATTAAATCTAGGAGTGATTAAAGTGTTCGATATTAAATCTAAATATAAGCCAATGGGTGATCAACCTAAGGCAATAAAAGATATTGTTCGAAATTTTAATAATGGTATTAATCGTCAAGTACTTTTGGGGGCTACAGGTACAGGCAAGACTTTTACTATGTGTAATGTCATTGCTGAACTTAATAAGCCTACATTAGTTTTAGCTCATAACAAAACTTTAGCTGGACAGTTATATAATGAGATTAAAAGTATTTTCCCTAACAATCATGTTGAATACTTTATTTCTTACTATGATTATTTCCAACCTGAAGCTTATGTTGTTAGTAGTGATACTTACATTGAAAAGGATGCAAGTATTAATGATGAAATTGATGAGATGCGTCATAGTGCTACAGCTGCGTTGATGGATTATAAAGATGTAATAGTTGTAGCGTCTGTATCATGTATTTATGGTATAGGGGATCCTGAAGACTATAAGAATAGTATGATGACTATTAGAGTTGGTGAATCTTATAATAAAAAAGATTTACTTACTAGACTTGTAGAAATGCAGTTTGAAAGAAATGATTATGATTTTAAAAGAGGTACATTCCGTATACGTGGAGATGTATTAGATATAATTCCAGTAAGTGAACATGCAAAGGGCATAAGAATTGAATTCTTTGAAGATGAAGTAGAAAGAATTCGTACTTTTGATGTTACAACAGGTAAAAAAATTGAAGATGTAATGTTTGCGAATATTTTTGCCGCTACACACTTTGTTACTAATAAGGAAAAGTTAGAAGAAGCCTTAAGAAGAATAAAAGCTGAACTTAAGATAACACATAAAAAGTTTGTTATGGAAGGTAAACCATTAGAGGCTGAACGAATTGAACAAAGAACAAAATATGATATAGAAATGTTAGAGCAAACAGGTTCATGTAGTGGAGTGGAAAATTATTCAAGACATTTATCTTTAAGAGGTGAAGGTGAAACACCTGCAACCTTAATAGATTTCCTTGGTGATGATTTCTTACTTATCGTTGATGAATCACATGTTACATTACCTCAAGTTAGAGGTATGTATAATGGTGATAGAGCTCGTAAACAAACATTAGTTGATTATGGGTTCCGCTTACCTTCAGCTTTAGATAATAGACCACTTAGATTTGAAGAATTTAATGATAAACTTAAACAAGTTTTATATGTATCAGCTACACCTGGAGATTATGAAAAAGAGTATCCACTTATAGAACAAATAATCCGTCCTACAGGATTGCTTGATCCAATTGTTGAGGTGAGAAAAACATTAGGTCAAGTAGATGATATTTATGCTGAAATTATTGATAGAGTTAATAAAAATGAAAGAGTATTAGTTACTACTCTTACAATTAAAATGAGTGAAGATTTAACAGCTTATTTAAAAAAATTAGGTCTTAAAGTAGCATATCTACATTCAGAGATAAAGGCTTTAGAAAGATTAGAAATTTTAAAAGATTTAAGAGCTGGTAAATATGATGTGTTAGTTGGTATTAATCTACTTAGAGAAGGTCTAGACTTACCGGAAGTATCACTGGTATGTATATTAGATGCTGATAAAAAAGGTTTCTTAAGAAGTAGTAGAAGCTTAATTCAAACAATAGGTAGAGCTGCACGTAACGCGAATGGTAAAGTTATAATGTATGCTGATACAGTAAGTGAACAAATGGAAGAAGCTATTACTGAAACAATGAGACGTCGTGAAATTCAAATGGCTTATAATGAAGCTAATGGAATTATCCCACAAACAATTATTAAAGATATTCCTGAATCAGTAAGTATTAAAAATACTAAGAATGATACTAATGATGTTAAGGATAATAAGAAACTTACTAAAGAAGAAAAAATAGCGTTAATAGCTGAATTAGAAGAAGAAATGAAAGCTTATGCGAAAGAGTTAAATTTCGAAATGGCAGCTCAAGTAAGAGATGCAATTATAGAGTTAAGGAGTGGAAAATAATATGTATTCAATTAAAGAATTATATAAGATAGGAACAGGTCCATCAAGTTCTCATACAATGGGTCCTTGTAAGGCTACAGAAGAATTTTTAAGAAGATATCCAAATGTTAATAAGGTTAAAGTTGTGTTATATGGATCACTAGCATTAACAGGTAGAGGACATTTAACAGATTATATTATTGAAAAGACTATTTTACCTCGTAAATGTATTATCGAATTTAATATTGAAGATGAAAAACCACATCCAAACACTTTAGAGTTCTTTGGTTATCAAAATAATGAATTAGTTGGTCATATGGTAGTTTATTCTGTAGGTGGTGGAGCTATTAAGATTTTAGGTGAAGCTGACCGTGATTTAGATAAGATTTATACTTTAGAAAATATGACACAAATCGTTAGATATGTTAAAGATAATAATATTACTTTACCTGAATATATTAATGAAGTTGAAGAAGATGATTTCGATGAATATATGGAAAGAATCTATGATGTTATGTTTGATTGTGTGAATCGTGGGTTAGAAACTCAAGGTGTATTACCAGGAAAGTTAGAAGTTAAAAGAAAAGCTAATCGTATATTCACTGAAGTAAGTAATGATAAAGATCCATATGATTTATTAAGAAAAAGAACAATGGCATTTGCCTATGCTGCAGCTGAAGAAAATGCAAGTGGTGGTTTAATTGTTACAGCTCCTACATGTGGGGCTGCAGGTGTATTACCTGCTTGTTTAAGATACGCGATTGAACTTGATTTATATGAACACCATGAAATTATGGATGCGTTAAAGGTTGCAGGTTTAGTAGGTAATATTGTTAAAGAAAATGGTTCAATTAGTGGTGCTGAGGCAGGGTGTCAAGCTGAAGTTGGTACAGCTTGTTCAATGGCAGCTGCATTCTTAGCTTACTTAGATACAAAGGATGTTGATATTGTTGAAAGAGCTGCAGAAATTTCGTTAGAACATCATTTAGGTTTAACATGTGACCCAATTGATGGGTATGTACAAATCCCTTGTATTGAAAGAAATGCAGTGGCAGCATTACGTGCAATTGATGCGGCTAAATTAGCATCATATATTGGAAATACATCTTCAAAGATTAGTTTTGATATGGTTGTTGATACAATGCTAGCTACAGGTAAAGACTTACATGTTAATTACCGTGAAACTTCTGAAGGCGGCTTAGCTAAAAAATATAGATAGGTGAACATATGGAATTAGGAAAAACATATGAACTATTTATTGAAGGCTATGATATGAATGGTTTAGGTGTTAGTAAAAAAGATAATGTAGTTATCTTTGTAGAAAAAGCACTTAAAGGAGAAAAAGTAAGAGCCTTAATAACTAGTTTACATAAAAAATATGCATTCGCTAAGACTGTTGAAGTATTAGAAGAAAGTAGTGATAGAACTACTAGTCCTTGTGAATATTATGAAGGATGTGGTGGTTGTGATTTACTACATATGAAATATAATATAGAATGCATGGTTAAAGAAGATAAGGTTAAAAATTCATTTAAAAAGATTAATAATTTAACTGATATTAAAATTAATCCAATAATAAAAAATGATAACATTTTAGGTTATCGTAATAAAGTAATGGTTCCATTTGGAAAAGATGAAGATGATAATGTTATTTATGGATTCTATGAAAAGTTATCACATGAAATTGTATCTATTGATAAATGTTTAATATCTAACGATGAATCAAATAAGGTATTAGAATTTATTAGAAGATATTTAAGTGTTATGAACATTAAGATATATAATGAAACTACTAATAAAGGTTTATTTAGAAGCTTAATGATAAGAAATAACTATAAAAAAGAAATGATGTTAGTATTTGTTACAACTGCTTATTATGATTTTAGTGGTTTAATTGAATACATTAAATCAGATTTTCCTTTAGTTAAATCTATATATTTAAATATTAATCCTAATAAAACTAATGTAGTATTATCTAATGATTATGTTCATTTATATGGTGATGAATATTTAATAGAAGATATCTTAGGATTAAAATTTAATGTATCACCAGCATCATTCATGCAAGTTAATCATGATAATGCTGAAAAGCTTTATAGTGAAGCTTTTAGAATGGCTAACCTAAATAAAGATATGAATGTTATTGATGCATACTGTGGTATGGGTAGTATTACATTAAATATCGCTAAACAGGTTAATCATGTTTATGGTATTGAAATAGTAGAAGATGCTATAAAGAATGCAGATAAGAATAAAGAATTAAATAAAATCCAAAATGCAACATTTATATGTGGTAAATGTGAAGAAGAAATTAAAAAGCTTACTAACCTTACTAATATAGATGTTATATTCTTTGATCCGCCAAGAAAGGGTTGTGATCAAGAATTCTTAAAGACAGTAGTAGATATGAAAATACCTAAGATAGTATATATATCTTGTGGAATATCTTCATTATGTAGAGATATTAATTATTTAAAAGATAATAATTATGAAGTTATTGAGGTAACACCAGTGGATTTATTTAGTCGCACGGCACATGTTGAGTGTATTACATTACTAGAACAAAAAAAGTAGTTTAAAAAGTGCGAAAAAAACGCGTCATTGCTGAATATTTTCGGTGTCGGCGCGTTTTTATTTTGCTCTTAAAAAATCTCGAAAAACAATGGCTTACAATGAGGGTGGTTCTTACTATATTACAAAAATGACTAGATAAACAGTTCAAACATCGTTCGTGCGAACAAGTAATGACTAGATGAAATGACCTGTTTTTTGATGAAATACATGCAAATATGGTGATTTGTTAAATGTTGTGTGTGAACATGTCTATTGAAGAAGCAGTAAACCTCGTGTTCGATGCGGTAACAGATGTCAAAAATACTGATGTTTTTTGTCCTTTCGTTGATATAAATGTTGAAAAATGTTATAATATTTCATATTAATTATAGAGGTATTAAAAATGAAGGCAGAACCAGAAAAGATTATAGATACAATGTTTGATAATAGACGTCAATATCAAATTCCGGTTTATCAAAGAAATTATGATTGGAAAAAGGATAATTGCTTAGCTTTGTTTAATGATATATTAATTGCGTATGATAATTCTAGAACACATTTTCTAGGAACAGTTGTTCAAGTTCAACAAGATGAAGAACATGGATTGAAACATTTTATTATTGTTGATGGACAACAAAGAATGACGTCAATTTATTTATTATTAAAGGCATTATATGATATGAGCGATGAATCTGATAAAGATGAATTAAAAGGTTTATTATTTAATGAATCTACTTCTCGTGATTTTGATAGACAAGAAAAAAATAAATTAAAACTAAAACCAATTAAAAGTGATAATGAACAATTTCTTTATTTGATGAATAACCAAATTGACAGAATGAATAAATCATCAAATATTTATATTAATTATGATTATTTTTGCCAGTTAATTGCCAATTCAATTAATGATGGTTATAAAATAAGTAATATATTAAAGGGGTTGAAGAAATTAGAAATCGTTATGATTTCTTTAAAAGAACCAAATGATGATCCACAAGTTATTTTTGAAAGAATTAATTCTACAGGGGAAGACTTGAAATTGGCTGACTTAATAAGGAATTATTTGTTGATGACTGATGTTAATATGGATTATTTGTTTGAAGAATATTGGCTTCCTATGGAACTGTCATTAGGTAAAAACGAGATTAATAAATATTTTTTGACGTATATCATATTTAAAGTTGGAGAAGTAAAAGAAGCCAATGCCTATCAAATATTTAAAAAATGGGCTGATGATTCAAAATTGAATCATGAGGATATAATGAGAGATTTGAAATATTATTCGAAATTCTATCAAGCTTTTGTAGGGATTGATAATGATTTTTCTAAGGAGATAAACAATCTTTTATATGCTTTTAGATGTTTAAACCAATCTACTATGTATCCTTTCTTATTCAGCGTGGTTGCTGATTATGAAGAAAATGTAATTGATGAAGAATGTTTATTGCAAGTTTTAACTTTCTATTTAAATTATACTATTAGAAGGTTAGTTGCTGGAGTTGCTTCTAACTCTTTGAGAGGTTTATATAGAACTCTATATAAGAGAATATTTAAAGATGAAAGCAATAAAATAAATTATTTAGATAGTATATATTCTTTTATGGCAAAGGATTTGGCAGCGACGAAAGATGCTACTCCAAATGATACAACAATTAAGGAAAAATTGATGAATGATAATTTGTATAAAAATAGAAATCTATGTAAATATTTATTATCAATAATCGAAAATGGTGTAAATGTGATTAAAGAGGTGGTACAAATTGACTTTAACACCACAATTGAACATATTATGCCACAAAATAAAGATAGTGAAGAGTGGAGGAACCATATAGGTCAAAATTATGATTTTATATATGATAAATATCTTCATACTCTTGGTAATTTATCCTTGACTGGTTATAATAGTGAACTATCAGATAAACCATTTATGGAAAAAGTTTCGATGATAAGAGAAAAATCAAAATTTGTTATTTTGAATCAAGATGTTGTCGATAAAACTTGTTGGAATGATAAGACAATTGTATCAAGAAGCGATAGGTTAAGCAGTAAGTTGCTTCAAGAATTAAAACTACCTTCTATCTTTGGGAAGAAGATAAATACATTAAACAATGAACCGCACAAGGTTTATAATGTTGAAGACTTTACAGGAATGAAAATTAACAGTTTTATTTTTCTTGGCGAAAATGTTGAAGTTGAATCTGGTAGAGAAATGTTAATTAAGTTTGTAGAAATGCTTTATGTGATAGATCCTGAAAGATTACATAATATGGCTGCTAATGATTGGAAAAGTGCTAATGCAACATGTCCATTACTTACTTATGATTATTCTAAACTTAGATCATATTCTGAAATTTTAAATTCCGGAATTTATATAGAAAAAAATAGAAGTTTAAATGATGTGGTTCGTTCTATTAAGTATTTAATGGAAGAATTTGATATAGAACTTGATGAATTTGTTTTTTATACAACCCCGATCCAAAAAAAATAATATAAATAGTTCTTCAATTATTTTAATTTTGAAGAACTATTTTTGTAGTGTGCCGGGCATGGCACTAATCTTACTGGTGAAAGTCCAGTCACGGGTAGTTTACCGCCAAGTGTAGCGAACCACAAACCGAAAGCAGTAATGCTGGGGTGGAGGAAGTGGTGTAGCAAAGTTCTTGAGCCT